>NZ_JBCPGE010000004.1:127127-143402 GCF_040914025.1 Ruminococcus sp. RTP21484sp1_RTP21281st1_A8_RTP21281_210402 | reverse complement strand
TTCAGAAGCAATTCCTTGCGACAGCTTGTTTACTATACCACTGCCGCAAGGAATCGTCAAGCACTTTTTACAAAAAAATCCATATTTTTTTACAGGTTATCATTGCTTACTTTTTCAAGTATTATTTTTCTATATATTTTTACAAATGTAAACATAAAACCTATTTACTCATAATATACCGAATCGCCTCCTGAATCTGTCTCACATACACCAGCTTAATCCCATCAGCTTTTTCCACCGAGCTTCTGCACACTTCCGGCAGGATCACTGTGTCAAAGCCCAGTTTCTTTGCCTCCTGCACTCTCTGACCGGCCATGCTCACAGCACGCACTTCACCGCTAAGTCCGATTTCCCCAAAAGCCATCAGCTTATCTGGAATTACAATATCCTTCATGCTGGATGCAATTGCCAGACAGATTCCAAGATCAATCGCCGGTTCTGTCATCTTCATACCGCCGGCAATATTTACGTAGGCGTCAGATGAAGCAAGGCGAAGTCCCACCTTCTTCTCCAATACAGCCATCAGAAGATTCACTCTGTTAAAATCTGTTCCCACTGCGGTTCTTCTGGGAATACCAAAATTGCTCTCGCAAACCAACGCCTGGATTTCCACCAGAATCGGACGTGTTCCTTCCATAGAGCAGGCCACTACACATCCAGATGCATTCTCAGGCCGTCCCTCCAGAAGATATTCAGATGGGTTGGAAACCTCCTCAAGACCTGAGCCCTGCATCTCAAATACACCAATCTCATTAGTAGAACCAAACCGGTTTTTTACAGCACGCAGGATTCGATAGGAGGCATGTCTGTCTCCTTCAAAATAGAGCACTGTGTCTACCATGTGCTCCAACACTCTCGGTCCAGCCACGTTCCCCTCCTTGGTAACATGACCAACGATGAAAATCGTGATTCCAAATCCTTTTGCAATCTGCATCAGTACATTGGTAGATTCTCTCACCTGGGAAACACTTCCCGGCGCAGATCCGATTTCTTCGTCAAACATGGTCTGGATGGAATCTATGATTGCTACATCCGGTTTCTTCCGCTCCATCACTTCACGCACTGTATCCAGATTGGTCTCGCATAAAAGCTGAAGATTCTCGTTGAAAGTACCAATACGATTCGCACGAAGCTTGATCTGACGCAGGGATTCCTCTCCAGAAATGTAAAGGACAGAGCTTCCATTCTCTGCCAGATTCCGGCACACCTGTAAAAGAAGGGTAGATTTTCCGATACCTGGATCTCCCCCCACAAGAACCAAAGACCCGGGGACAATGCCGCCCCCGAGTACTCTGTCAAGTTCCCCTATTTTCGTTGTCTGACGTTCATCCTCTTTCAGACTGATCTCCTTCAGAATCACCGGTTCAGACTGCTGCCTGGAAACGGACTTACCGCCTCCTGATGCCTTTTTCCCTGTGGATACAGGTTCTTCCGCAAAAGAATTCCAGGCCTTACAGCCAGGGCACTGTCCCATCCATTTCGAGGATTCGTAACCGCACTCCTGGCAAAAATATACCATTTTTTTGTTTTTTAGCATTTTACAATTTTTACATCAACAGCTGAGCCATTTCCAAGCTCTACGCTGAAAGAAAGCTTTCCGCCAAGGTTGGTCTCCATTTTACCTGTACTTGCTCCGTCAAGATATACCTCATACTGTGCTTCTGCTTCAAGTTCTACAGTAATCTGTGCATCCTCCGGTCCCTCTACGCGAAAACTCATCTGGTTTCCGTCCTGTGCAAGATTGAATACAGCGGTACCTGGTACGGACTCATATACAAACATACCGTTGCGTTCCAGCTTGGTGATCTCCTTGAATGTTTTTACTTTATACATATCTCCCTGATGTGGGTAATCAGAAACCTTTGATTTCTGGTTCTTCTCATAATCTCCAAAGCTGATGGTACCATTTTCCTCTGTACGGATCAGTTCCTTTACTACTGCCATGATGCTTGTCCTCCCTAAGACTCTTTCGTTATGTTCTCCGGCGGATTTCTCCTCGCCAGATCCTTTTCACCGGTTCCCCGATGTTGTACATATTATATAATAAAACTTTTTTCTTTGCCAGTACCTTATATAAAATTTATAGTAATTTTAGAAGATTACGTTACTGTTCAAACAGAATCTTACTTCACTATAAAACGAATTTCTTTATTTCTATACTGTACCTGCACGATGTCTCCCCGCTTGATTTTGCCCTCCAGGAGCTCATTTGCCAGCCGGTCTTCTATCTTGGACTGAATGGCCCGGCGAAGAGGTCTTGCACCGTATTTAGCATCAAATCCGGCTTCTGCAATATAATCTACTGCAGAATTCGTCACATTCAGATGAATATCCATCTGTTCCTCACAACGTTTTTCCAGTGATTTCAGGAGCAGAAGTACAATCTTACGGATTTCCTCCTTATTCAGGGTGTGGAATACCATAATCTCGTCAATTCGATTCAAGAATTCTGGTTTGAAAAGACGGCGCACTTCTTCCATAACGCCGGATTTCATTTTTTCATAATCCTTTTTCTCATCTTTCTGGGAAATAAACCCAAGCTGCTTCGGTTCTACGATTGCCTGGGCGCCCGCATTGGAAGTCATGATAATGATCGTCTGTTTAAAATCCACTTTTCTTCCGTGGGCATCTGTAATATGTCCGTCATCCAGCACCTGAAGCAAAATGTTAAACACATCCGGATGTGCTTTCTCGATCTCATCAAAAAGAATAACACTGTATGGATTTCTGCGTACTTTTTCGCTGAGCTGTCCGCCTTCATCATATCCCACATATCCTGGCGGAGAACCGATCAGCTTGGAAACACTGTGTTTCTCCATATATTCAGACATATCCACACGAATCATAGCCTGTTCACTGCCAAACACAGCCTGAGCCAGTGCCTTGGAAAGTTCTGTTTTCCCAACGCCTGTTGGTCCCAGAAACAGGAAAGAACCAATTGGACGGTTCGGATCCTTCAATCCTACACGACCACGTTTTACAGCCTGAGAAACAGCATGCACTGCTTCCTCCTGACCAATCACACGTTTGTGAAGTTCTTTTTCCAATTGAGCAAGACGTCTGGTCTCTCCCTCCGTCAGTCTTTGTACCGGAATTTTGGTCCAGTCGGATACAATCGAGGCTACGGCTTTTTCGTCCACTTTTCCGGATTTTCTCTGATTCTTCTTTTCTTCTTTTACCTGAAGCTGCTCAAGTCTGGCTTCTGCTTCCTTCTGTTTCTCCTGACATTCTTTGGCAAGACTTAAATAACCAGTTTTGATGGCACGCTCTTTCTCCTGAAGGATTTCCTGAATCTCACGGCTTAAATCCTCAATCTCGGAAGAAGCCTGATATCCGGAAAGCTGTACCTTAGAAGCAGCTTCATCAATCAGGTCGATTGCTTTATCCGGAAGAAATCTGTCGTTAATATAACGTACTGACATTTTAACTGCTGCTTCCAAAGCTTCATCTGATATTTCTACTTTATGATGTCTTTCATAGTATGGGCGAAGTCCTTTCAGGATCTCGTAAGCCTCCTCTTCAGAAGGCTCTTCCACGGTAACCGGTTGGAAGCGTCGCTCCAGAGCAGCATCCTTCTCTATATATTTGCGGTACTCTTCCAGAGTGGTCGCACCTATGATCTGCAATTCTCCACGGGAAAGAGAGGGCTTCAGAATATTGGAAGCGTCAAGGGCTCCTTCTGCTCCGCCAGCTCCAATAATTGTATGAAGCTCATCAATAAACAGAAGAATCCCCTGATTCTCACGTACTTCATCCACGACCTTACGGATACGCTCCTCAAATTCACCTCTGTACTTGCTTCCAGCCACCATTCCAGACAGATCCAACACTACCAGTCGCTTGTCTTTAATCGTCTCCGGAACACTACCTGCAAGAATCCTCTGGGCAAGCCCCTCTGCAATAGCAGTCTTGCCTACCCCAGGTTCTCCTACCAGACATGGATTGTTCTTGGTTCTGCGGCTTAAGATCTGGATCAGTCTGCTGATTTCCTTTTCCCTTCCCACAACAGGATCCAGTTTGCCCTCTGCTGCCATCTGGGTCAGATCACGGCTGTACTGGTCAAGTGCCGGTGTCGGGCTGCCTCCGGGATTTTGCATGGCCTTGGCAGCCTGGAACTCTTCCTGAATAGACTCATTGTCATAGCCCATGGCTCCAAGGACTGCTGCATAAAGCTTCTGGATATTCACTCCCATCGTATATAAAAGCCTGGTTCCAACACAGTCCGTCTCGCGGAGCATGGCAAGGAGCAAATGCTCCGTTCCGGCCTTCTCACAGCCAGAATTCTGTGCCTCTGCCACAGCACTTTCCAGAACCTTCTCTGTTCTCGGACTGTATGACGGCTTCATTTCAATCTCAGTTATATTTCCCACTTCTGCCGGAGTCACCAGCTTATCGATCAGTTCCACCAGTTTCTTGCCATCTACCTGAAATTCCTCCAGGACTCTTCCGGCAGTACCTTCTGTCTCACTTAAAAGTCCCAGCAAAAGATGTTCTGTACCAATATAGCCCAGTTCAAAGTCAATGGCTGCGGCCTTTGCCAGTGTCAGGGCTGTCTGAGCCTGTTTCGTAAATTTATTTCGCATTGATCAATTGTTCCTCCTTACGCTAGTGTACAAACAAGTTGATTTCTCGAACAATCTCGCTTTTATTTCTCATATTCATCCAGAATCTCATCTATAAGACTATGCACTTCTTCCCTTGTCACATTATTGCAGCAGCCCCTTGCCAGCGCAACACGTAAATTCTGCTTCAATTCCTCCATAGCCCTTAACTTATCCACATCCAGACAGATTACTGCGCCTTTTCTTCTGTCAATGGAGACAAATCCTTCCTGGCGTAACAAGGAATAGGCTTTGTTTACGGTATGCATATTAATTCCAATGGTATCCGCAAGCTGTCTGACAGATGGAAGAGGATCTCCTTCCTGCAGCCGGGATGTGGCAATTCCCATAATGATCTGATTCATCAGCTGGGTATAAAGTGCCTCGTCACTCTGGAAATCTATCTCTATTACCATTTTATCCCTCCCTGTAAAAAACAGTGAATATTACAAAACAAAGGGACCGGAGTCATACTGCCCCGGTCTCTTCCTGTCTTTCGTAATAAACACTTCGTTTAAATATAAGCCATCTGTAAAGCTGCAGCGCTCCCTATTCCTACTGAACCGGTGTCTCAGCTGCCGGTGCTTCTTCTGCCTTTACTTCACCCTCTGATGCCTTAGTCTCCTGTGCCGCTGCCTCAGCAGGCGCACTCTCAGCCGGTACTGCAGCCGGAGGGATCTCAACACCCAGAATCTTTCCAAGCTGTACTCTGTCAAGGATCAGATTGAATCCCATCGGGTTGATCACAAATGCCTTCGCCTGATTGATGATAAGACCTGGCAGTTTGGCAAATGGAACCTTGGCTGCCCGAAGCTTCTTGCCTCTTGCAAATTTATCAAATTCCATAACATCTGTAAAAGCCGGCTGAAGAATATCGCCCTGTTTGTTCTTAAGATATGGAATGTTAACCTTGGTCGGGTCTTCCGGATCAGTAGCCATAGCTACCAGGAATTCGGATTTCTTAAGATTCACGATCAGCTCTTCTTCCATTTCACGAAGGTTTACAGTGCGCTCCTCTTTCTTAATCGGGCGACGGAGTTCCTGCATAAAATAGATACCCGAAAGCTGAAGAGTGGAATTAAAAAGTGGCTGCTTCTTCGGCTCAAGCTGGCTGAAGTCTGCCTGTCTGGCAATTCTGGTAAGCTCAACCTCAATCTGATTCTCTCCATCAACCCATACTACACTGTTTACACCGATTGCATAAAGTGTGCCGTAGAATCTTGGGTAGTCTTTCTTCTCATATTTCATTCCCATAAGAAGAATCTTATCCTCTAATTTCTTCTTGCCAAATGCTTTAATCTCTTCTTCTGTGGCAAATACCCACACCTGATCATTAAAGCTTTCCTGATCGCAAATTACATATGGAAGCTTCGTAGCCTGTGAATACGCTACAAAGATTTCGTCTCTTGTCTGTAATTCCTTAATTGCTTCCTGTTCAGTGATTCCCATGTCATTATCCTCTCAGTCCTGGTTTCCTGCTGTCGTATACGAAAATTCTATGAACCTTGTCCTGTCTGGCAGATTTCAAAACATATCGACAAAAACCTAATATAGGTTTTATTTTATAACAAAATTGCAAAAAAGTAAAGTCTAACCGTCAGTGTTTTTATGCAATTTTACCGCGTTCCATACTAGAGCGTGTCCAAAAAATCATTTCTTCATGCTGCACGCCCCAATTTTCAGTATATCTTGTCACGCCTGGCATCCACTGATCCGACAAGCCTTCTCTTATTTTGTCATAAATTCTACAATCTTATCAAGCTGTGCCAGCTGGTCTTCTTTCAGGGCAGACTTTACCGTTACCGTCTCTTCATAGATTTCCATATCTTTCATACCAGAAAGGATTTCCTTCATCTGCTTACCTGCAGTAGGAGCCCAGGTACCGTTTTCCAGGACTGCCACTTTTCTCTTCTGCAGATTGTGGGCAGCAAGTTCATGAAGCAAGGTTTCCATCTTCGGGAAAAGTCCTGCATTATAAGTCGGGCAGGCAAATACGATTCTGTCACAGCGGAATGCTTCCGCTACCAGATAGGAAGGATCTGTTACAGAAACATCATAAACCTTCACATTCTTCTCCCCTGCATCTGCCAGTCTGCCTGCCAGAACATCAGCTGCATTCTCTGTATTTCCATAAATGGAGGCATACATAACCACAACATTATGGTCTTCCGGTGTATAAGTGCTCCATTTCTGATATTTGTCAATAAACCATCCAAGATCCTCTCTCCAGATAGGACCATGAAGTGGGCAGATCATGGCGATATCAAGTGTAAGAGCCTTTTTCAGGGCACTCTGAACCGGTCCGCCGTATTTTCCAACAATATTTACCAGATATCTTCTGGCGTCATCCAGCCACTCTTCTTTAAAGTTTACTTCATCTGCAAACACATTTCCATTCAGCGCTCCAAAAGTACCAAAAGCATCTGCGCTAAAAAGCACTTTGTCATATGCATCGTATGTAACCATTGCCTCCGGCCAGTGAACCATGGGGATCATGGCAAACGCAAGGGTATGTTTACCTGTACTGATGGTATCTCCCTCTTTGATCACAACTGCATGGGCGTCCACGTCAAAGGTAAAGAACTGTTTCATCATGTTAAAGGTCTTGGCATTTCCCACAACCTTCACTTCCGGGAATCTTCTTACCACCTCTTCCACAATTGCACAATGATCTGGTTCCATATGGTTTACGATCATATAATCCAAAGGTCTGTTTCCAAGAACATGCTCCAGATTTTCAAAAAACTGTCCGCTTACAGACTTGTCAACTGTATCCAGAAGCACGGTCTGCTCATCCAGAATCACATAAGAGTTGTAGGAAACTCCTCTTGGAATCGGGTAAATATTTTCAAAAAGGGCAAGTCTTCTGTCACTTGCACCGATCCAGTATAAATCTTCGTTTACTTTTTTCACATTGTACATAATGATTCCTCCTAATGCTTTTGCTAAACAAATTCTGCAATACAGAACTCTCTGGCTTTTGTATTTTCATCCTGTCAGGACTTCCATAACCAAAAACAGACAGGAAACACTCTTGTCTCCTGCCTATTTTATACCACTTAATTATGCTTCGTCAATTGCTTTTCCAATATCATGGCGCATATATTTATTTGCGAAAGTGATCCACTCTGTTGCCGCATAGGCATTTTTTCTGGCCTCTTTCAGATTGCTGCCTGTGGCTGTGATTCCTACAACACGTCCACCATTTGTAACGATCTGTCCGTCCTTAAACTTGGTTCCGGCATGGAAACAGTAATATCCCTCTTTATCCTTGAAATTCTCAAATCCATACATCGGGATTTCTTTCTCATATTTCACCGGATATCCATCGCTTGCAAGAACTACACAAACAGCAGCATTGTCCTCAAACTGAAGATCGATCTGATCCAGAGTTCCATCAATGCAGGCTTCCATAACTTCTACAATGTCGTTCTTCATACGTGGAAGAACAACCTGTGCTTCCGGATCTCCGAAACGTGCATTGTATTCCAGTACCTTCGGACCATCTGCAGTCAGCATCAGGCCAAAGAAAATGATTCCTTTAAATTCTCTTCCTTCAGCAGCCATTGCATCCACAGTTGGCTGATATACATATTTCCTGCAGAACTCATCCACCTCTTTTGTGTAGAAAGGACTGGGTGAAAAAGTTCCCATTCCGCCTGTATTTAAGCCCTGGTCACCGTCCTTTGCACGCTTATGATCCTGTGCGGAGGTCATGGTTTTAATTGTTTTTCCATCCACAAAAGAAAGAACGGAAACTTCACGACCGGTCATAAATTCCTCAATAACCATGGTATTTCCGGCGCTTCCAAACTTCTTATCTTCCATGATCTCTTTCACACCAGCTTCCGCTTCCTGAAGATTCTGACAGATCAGAACACCTTTTCCAAGAGCAAGTCCGTCTGCTTTGAGGACAATAGGGAATTTTGCTTCGGTGCGAAGATAAGCCAGTGCCTTTTCCGGGTCATCAAAATTCTCGTATGCAGCTGTTGGAATGTTGTATTTCTTCATCAGATCCTTGGAAAATGCCTTGGAGCCTTCCAGGATTGCTGCATTTTTACGAGGTCCGAATACTCGTAAACCACGGGATTCAAACTCGTCTACTATACCGCCTACCAACGGATCATCCATACCGATGATAGTAAGGTCTACCTGATTTTCCTGAGCAAAATCAGCAAGTTTTTCAAATTCCATAGCACCAATGTTCACGCACTCCGCATACTCTGCAATTCCTGCATTTCCCGGTGCACAGTAAATCTTATCTGCCTTAGGGCTTCTGGATACGCTCCATGCGATTGCATGCTCTCTTCCGCCGCTTCCTACGATCAGTACTTTCATAATCTCCTCCTTAATCGCTGATAGTCACAATATGATCTTCTACCGAAATCTTTCCATTGGCAATGAGATTAATTGCTTTCGGAAGGATCTTCCACTCTGCCTTTTCCATTACACTTCTCTGAAGAGACTGAGGGGTATCATCCGGCTCAATTTTTACTGCTTTCTGCAAAATAATAGGGCCGGTATCTGTACCTGTATCCACGAAATGAACAGTAGCACCTGTTACTTTCACTCCTCTTTTTAAGGCAGCTTCATGAACATGAAGTCCATAGTATCCTACACCGCAAAAGGATGGGATCAGGGATGGATGGATGTTGATGATCTTATTTGGAAATGCCTCCACGATCATAGGTGGAATTGCAACCAGATAGCCTGCAAGAACAATCAGTTCTGCACCGTTTTCCTGCAATTTCTTTAAAAGTGCCTTATGAAATTCTTCACGGTTTTCAAATTCTTTAGGGGAAATACAGACAGCCTCTATACCATGGTTCTTCGCTCTTTCCAGTGCGTAAGCATTTGGATTATTGCTGATCACAAGAGAAACTTCCGCGTTGGTGATCCTGCCGGAATCAATGGCATCCAGGATTGCCTGGAGATTGGTACCGCCTCCTGATACCAGGACAGCAACCTTTAGCATAATGTCACTCCCTTTTCTCCTGCTTCAATACGTCCTACTACGTATGGTGTCTCACCTGCTGCCTTGATTGCTTCCATAGTCTTATCTACATCAGCCGGATCAACTGCCAGAACCATACCAAGTCCCATGTTGTAGGTGTTGTACATCATCTTTTCTTCAATGTCTCCGGTCTTTGCAAGAAGCTTAAAGATCGGAAGTACCGGATAACTGTCTTTCTCAATCACGGCTCTTGTACCCTCTTTCAGCATACGAGGTACATTCTCATAGAAACCGCCGCCTGTGATATGGCTGCATGCGTGGATCTTAACCCCTGCATCCTTAATGCTCTTAAGAGCTTTTACATAAATCTTGGTTGGTGCGATCAGCGCCTCACCAAGGGTAGTTCCAAGTTCATCATAATATGTGTCCAGAGACTCTTTTGTCATCTCAAATACTTTGCGGACAAGAGAGAAACCATTGCTGTGTACGCCTGAGGAAGCCATTCCGATCAGAACATCTCCGGTATTTAAATTTTCTCCTGTAATCAGGTCTTTTTTATCAACAACGCCAACTGCAAATCCAGCCAGGTCATACTCGTCTACCGGATAAAATCCTGGCATCTCAGCAGTTTCGCCGCCGATGAGGGCTGCGCTTGACTGGCTGCAGCCTTCTGCAACGCCTTTTACGATCTCAGCAATCTTTTCCGGATAGTTCTTTCCGCAGGCAATGTAGTCCAGGAAGAAAAGAGGTTCTCCGCCTGCACATGCAATATCGTTTACACACATTGCCACACAGTCGATTCCAACAGTGTCATGTTTGTCCATAATAAATGCCAGTTTCAGCTTGGTTCCAACTCCGTCAGTTCCTGAAACCAGTGTAGGCTCTTCCATATCCTTGAAGCTGTTCATGGAAAAAGCACCTGAGAATCCGCCGATTCCTCCAAGTACCTCTGGTCTCATAGTCTTTGCAATATGCTGTTTCATTAATTCTACTGATTTGTATCCTGCCTCAATATCAACGCCCGCGTTCTTGTAATCCATGCCTTTTTCCTCCCAGAATTTTATGGTTTCTATTATGGTGTTTATTATGGTTTTCATAGAAAAATCCTGCCTCGCAGGATTCTTCACCTGCATAAGCAGAAAGGGTTATTACGCCCCTGCTGTGTAACTCTATTTTGTATAAGCCTTATGTCCCACTTCCTGTAATTTCGCATCCTTGGCTTCGACCTGCTCCTTCAGCTCCTGGCTGTAGGCTTTCAGACGTGCAAGAAGCTCCGGATCGGATGTTGCAAGAATCTTCGCTGCAAGAAGACCGGCATTTGCCCCTCCGTTTATTGCAACAGTTGCTACCGGAATGCCGGATGGCATCTGTACGATGGAATACAGGGAATCTCTTCCCCCAAGTGATGTAGTGTGCATAGGAATTCCGATAACAGGCATCGGAAAAATCGCTGCGCACATTCCTGGTAAATGTGCTGCCATACCGGCACCTGCAATGATGACCTTAAATCCCTTTTCCTCAGCTGTCTTCGCATAATCAAAGAACACGTCCGGCTCTCTGTGTGCGGAGATGATACGCATTTCGTAATCAATCCCAAGTTTCTCCAGAATGTCTGCTGCCTTGCTCATTACCGGCATATCTGAATCACTGCCCATTACAATTCCTACTTTTGGCATAATATTCTCCTCTTTTAGTTATATTTAGAACTACCATTCGCGTAAATTCTACTAAGAATAACATTTTCTGTCAATACGATTGGGGCAAAGAAAAATTTTGTAGGGCTAATTAATTTTGCTGTTAGATTTTAAACTTTCCTTTATTCCTCAAAAGGTTTATTCAGTTCTTCTGTTCCGGCCAGCACAAATCTGCCATCCTCAATAATTGAAATTTTCTCCCCATTCTTTCCAAGAACACAGATGCTTCCCAATTCATCATAAGGAATGGTAATATCTGTATGACAGCCAAAGTACGCCTTGCTTATATCTTCTTTTCTCAGAATGGAGATTTCATTATCTCTTGCAATGATCTCTTTTCCATCCGGATTGTACATGGCAGTATCCTCAGACCAGCTGTAACAGGTATCACCTACTGCAAAATGAGGTCCCATTTTTTCTGCAATCAGAATAGGCAGCTTATCTGCAATATTGTATTTCTTCGCAGCTACATAAGCCGTAGTATTCGTTCCGATTGCAAATTCACCCATTGGAAGTGTTGGATGATGGAACAGGATATTATCTTCAATATATTTTTTATTCTCTTCTTCATTTTCAAAATTCCCGCAGGAATAGGATACAATTTTTCCATCTTTAAATTCAAGCTTCAGATCACGGAACTGAAGACCTTCCAGATATACCTGGCTTACGTGAAGAAGACCGTCTGTTCCGGAAAGGACCGGGGAAGTAAACACTTCGCCAACGGGAATATTTACATCCGCTACACAGTTCTCGAAATTGGACTGCTTCGCCGGGTCTGTAAGAGTGTGCAGATGTATCCTGAGATCTGTTTCATTCGCTCCTTTTCCCTTTACAGATACCCATTCTGCGGTATCCAGAGTATCGATAAGAGTCTGCTGGATTTTCTGGTAAAGCTGGTAATCCAAGGTGTTGATTTTCACAATCTGGCGGAAAATCTCCTCATAATCACCGCCGATTTCAGGAACCGGATATGCAATAATGGTAAAGCTTCTCTCATCACCTTTAATGTAGCGGTTTGTAATCTGTCCAGCTTCATTTTGCATCTCAATTTCCAGCTTCTGCTGAGCATCACTGAACTGCCATGCCTCTTTTACACTCACTGGTGAAAACGGAGCTTCCCCAAATACCTCAATGCAGGCCGGACCAGCGTGAACATACGCCAGTTCCTTATATTTCTCATAGGAAGTCTGCAGGGCACGAAGACGCTTCTGCACAAAATCCTGATCCAGAAAAAGTGCCCCGTCCTGTCGATGATCATAGTCAAACTGCGGATTTGCAACAGCGCCTGTATAGCCAATTCTATAAGAGCCGCGCCTGTTTACCGCATGGGTCGGATAGCGATATATGACTGGCTTCAGCCCCATCTCCTCAAACTGAAGAACTGCCGCTTTTACCATACGTTCAAAGCCAAGGTTGTAACGGATATTGACTGTTTTCTTTTTGCTCAGGTCTTTGTGTCCATTTACAAATCCCAAACGGTAGCCCTCTGTATAAGTTCTTGCGCAGGAATCGATTTCTTCCTGGGAAAGACCGTTAAGAAATGCAGCCACTCCAAGTTCATTCTCTGTAATGTATTCTCCAAACAGATACAGGTAACGAAGGTCTGAAAAATCAGAATGCATGATAATTTTTGCCGCAAAATCCAACTCCGGGTCCACGCACTCTCTGGTGCGGTACTCTATCATATCCTGGCAGTAATCATTTGCATAGGAATTTAAAATCCCCCTCAATTCTTCCTCTGTAGGAACCTCCTCCTGAGCAAAAGCGCCATAAACTTCCAGAAACAGCTCCAGAAGCACAGTTATGTCCCACAGCCTCTTTTCAAAGGCATAGACCACAATACCACGTAGTTCTGCATACAGGAAAGAAAAGTCCCTTCCGTATTCCCCAAGCTTTTCACAGGCATAAACCGGATTTCCGTAGCTGTTTTTATAATTTTCCGGAAGGATATCTGCATACAGATCACGATTCAGTTCTTTCCATTCATCTATAGATAGATCAGCCGCATCTGCAAGTTTCTTTGGTTCCCTGGCTTCTCCCAAAAATACAACGCCATCCATTATTTCCACATTTTTTTCAAGAAAAGCAGCTGTTTTCTGGAAAAAGTCCAGATATGGCATCTGTACTGCTTTCTCCTCTTTGATCTCACATACTCTTTCTTTTGCAAGAGCATAACGTTCCATCAGTAATTCGTCCACTCGTTTCCCTCACTCTTCCTTTTTATTTATACGAAGCTATCCGTCACGGCACTGACAGAGCCTGTTTGAATAATTGTTTCCGCGATCAGCACACTTCTTATTCTTTTTTGGACATATCGTCGATCACATGTCCTTTTTCTACATGCTGGTCGATCAATTCCTGCATATATTCCCAGATCTTTGGTGCTCCCTCACCAGTACGGCGGTTTCGTGTGTAAATCTGACTTTTCTTCACGCCATGCTCTACCCAGCTGATTCCATCTGTAGCATTGTTCAGAAAAAGAGGCTGACTGTTGTCCAGCATGTGCGCATATTTGGCCTCTGGTGTTTCATAAGCTTCGAACTCTTCCCAAAGATCATAAAGCCATTTTCCCTGGTCTTCTGGAAGAATGCCGTAAATGCGCTGTGCAGCAGCTTCTTCTCTTGTATGCTGGGTAGCTCCCCCAACAGCGTCATAAGCATAGGTATCTCCGGCATCAATCTCTACCAGATCATGAATCAGTACCATAGGAATGACTTTGGAAAGATCAACTTCCTCTGGTGCATATTCTTTCAAAAGTACTGCCATAAGTGCCAGGTGCCAGGAATGTTCTGCATCGTTTTCCTTACGTTTTCCATCCGCCAGATAGGTCTGACGCATAATATTTTTCACTTTATCTGCTTCCAGAATAAAGTCTAATTGTTTTTTTAAACGTTCATCCATATATATTCCCCTTCCCTGTCTGATCAATTGTTATTGCTTTCAATCGGATTTCCGTCATACATACGCCGTGCTCTACAATCCGGTCAGGTACACTCCGATCCACACAATCAGGATCAGTCCATTGCTGATTGAACCGATAATGCTGGTTTTATGGCTTCTTCCTTCCTCAGAAAAGCTGAGCAGCCCCATAATAAATCCGTATACGGAAAGAAGGGTGGCAAATAAGCCCACTCCTCCTACCAAAAAACCAAAGCTGTCATCCAAGAGATATGCCAGAACAACAGCCGTTATAAACAACAAAAAGGACGCTGCCGCCAGACCGGCAGACAGCTTCCCTTTTTTCGCTTCTTTTTTCTTTGTAAATGAATATCTATATCTTCTTGCCATAATGGAACTTTCTCCTAAATGGACATGTCTGCTTGCGCAAGCATGTCAAAATATGAAAGTCAGCTGCTGCCATGCAATATCCATAAATCCGCTTAGGTAAGCATGGCTCATACATGGCTGCCATCCAGAACTTTCCTTCGAATATGATTACAGATGAAAAAAAGAACATACCCCAAGGTTGCCCCCAGGGTGTTCAAAATCATATCATCCACATCGAAACAGCCAACCTTCGTGACCAGCTGGATCACTTCCACAGTCAGACTTAATATAAATCCTGATACGCAGATGAGAAAACCGCTGTTCATTCTTCGGAAAATAACAGGAAGGATAAACCCGAAAGGCAGAAAGCCTATCACATTTCCGAATATGTTAGAAAATACTGCAAATGTGCCAAGCTGCTCCCGGTATATCCAGAACCTTCTGATTTCCACAAAGGGAATCAGATTATACCTGTATACCCGCTGCGTCTCTGCCGCCCTGCCATATTCCTCTGAAAAGAACAGAAAATAAACAAGAAAGATTATATAGATGACGAACAGCAGGATTCCCATACGGCGAATTAAAGTCTTCGTTTCCTTTTTCAAAAAAATCCCCTTAAATCATCATATCGGATTTGCCCTTCAGAAGTCTGGCACCATTCACGATCATGAGAATACCAGTGGACACACCTGTCACCAGTGTGATGATCCCAAGTGCAATACTTCCGGCACCTACGCCAGATACGATTTTGTAAAGCTTTTCACTCATCAGCATTTCCTCCTTTTGCCATTATGCTGCCAGTTGCCGCAGCACACTTTCAGAATTTTTAATGCTGCATAGAATTCTCTTATTCTGCGCCGTACTGCTCATAGTATGCATCAATAGCAGCTTTTAATGTGTCATCAATGATGACTTTCCCTTTATACTCTTTGTTGTAAAGATGCTCTACTACCTCTGCCATAGTTACAATAGCAGTTGTCTTAAGGCCATATTTCTCCTCAATCTCCTTTAAAGCGCTCTTGGTACCCTGTCCGCGCTCCATACGGTCTACAGAAACCACAAGACCGATTGGGGAAACGTCACCCTGAGCTTTGATGATCGGCAGAGTCTCCTGAATAGAAGTTCCGGCTGTCGTAACATCCTCGATAATCACAACCTTATCTCCGTCCTCAATCGGGCTTCCAAGAAGAATTCCCTTA
Organism: Ruminococcus sp. RTP21484sp1_RTP21281st1_A8_RTP21281_210402; assembly: GCF_040914025.1. NCBI lineage: Bacteria > Bacillati > Bacillota > Clostridia > Eubacteriales > Oscillospiraceae > Ruminococcus > Ruminococcus sp. RTP21484sp1_RTP21281st1_A8_RTP21281_210402. Next base: position 127,687 of record NZ_JBCPGE010000004.1, on the reverse strand, counting down.
TCCCCATGATCCTTTACCTCTTTACGATTGGAGCAATAGCGGATATCCTTGCCATACTCCTCGCTGATTGCCATTGTCGCTGCAACAGTCAGCGGAATTCCCTTGTATGCAGGTCCAAAAAGCACATCAAAATCCAGACCGAATTTGCTCTCAATTGCTTTTGCATAATACTGTCCTAATTTTCTTAACTGAGCTCCTGTACGATAAAATCCTGTGTTTACAAAAAATGGAGTTTTTCTTCCGGATTTGGTTACGAAATCTCCAAATTTCAATACATTGCAATCAATCATAAACTCAATAAATTCCTGTTTATACTGTTCCATTTTTATCCTCCTCGTATATGGGCTGTATCTGTTATTGGTCTTTCTTAAAGCATATTTGAAAAAAACTCTTGCATATGCCGTTTTCAAAGCAAAACCCAGTTACATTATTGTTCACTTAGTGATCAGTAATGTAACCGCTTTACGCTCTCTTTATAGTAACACAAAATATGGGCGTGGTCAAAATCTCTTTTAACCCGCGAAGTAAAACCTATTTCAGTGTTACTGTTCACTCCGTTC
>NZ_JBCPGE010000004.1:0-126975 GCF_040914025.1 Ruminococcus sp. RTP21484sp1_RTP21281st1_A8_RTP21281_210402 | reverse complement strand
GCTCATTAATATCTTCCACTTTCTGTCTTTCAAGGAATGCAGACATACCATCCACAACCTCCTGAGTGGTGTATGGATTAATGAAATTTGCAGTTCCTACAGATACTGCGGTGGCACCCGCCATAATGAATTCAAGGGCATCTTCAGCACTTGCAATTCCACCCATTCCGATGATTGGGATTTTCACTGCATTTGCCACCTGATAAACCATACGCACTGCCACAGGTTTCACAGCCGGACCGGACATACCACCTGTTTTATTTGCCAGGGCAAATGTTCTGCGGTTAATATCAATCTTCATTCCGGTAATGGTGTTAATAAGGGAAACCACATCTGCACCGCCTGCTTCTGCTGCCCTTGCCATCTCTGTAATATCTGTTACATTAGGACTCAGCTTCATAATCACCGGCTGTCTGGCATATTTTTTTACTTCTCTTGTAATGGCCTCCAGAGCCTTGGGATTCTGTCCAAAGGCAATGCCGCCTTCCTTTACATTCGGGCAGGATACATTGATCTCCAGCATATCTACAGGCTCATTTCCAAGACGTTCCACAACCTCACAGTAGTCCTCTGTGGTCTTTCCGCATACATTTACAATGATCTTCGTATCGAATTTCTTCAAAAATGGAATATCTCTCTCACAGAAAACATCGATTCCAGGATTCTGAAGACCGATAGCATTCAGCATTCCTCCTGTGGTCTCTGCTACACGGGGTGTAGGATTTCCAGGCCACGGCACATTTGCCACGCCTTTTGTCACGACTGCACCAAGATTATTCAGGTCTACAAATTCACTATATTCCGCACCGGAACCAAATGTTCCAGATGCAGTCATTACTGGATTTTTCAGAGTCACTCCTGCAAGATTTACGCTCATTTTGCTCATAACTCCACCTCCGTACTTCTGAACACCGGACCGTCTTTACATACGCGCTTATTGTGTACATGAGAATGGGCATCCGTTTCTGTGGACTGGCATACACAGCCAAGGCAGGCACCGATACCACATGCCATGCGCTCTTCCATGGAAACCCAGCAGGGGATTCCCTTCTCCAGTGCATAGGCCTTGATGGCGCGAAGCATAGGCTTAGGACCACAGGCAAAAATCACGTCTGCTTCCAGGTCATTCTCCCGGATCGCATCCATTACATTTCCTTTGGTTCCGGCAGAGCCGTCTTCTGTTGCAATGTATACCTCACCATTTTTTTCAAATTCCTCATTTAAAAACAGCTCATCACGATAGCCAAGAACTGCAATCTTCTTAGCATCCAGCTGCTTCATGGTCTCCAGCATAGGCGGAACACCGATTCCTCCGCCCATAAGGAATACCCTCCTGCCAGCAGCCTCTTCCAGTGGAAATCCATTTCCAAGAGGTCCAAGAAGTTCAAGCTGTGCACCTGCATGCAGTCTGGAAAAGCTTTCTGTACCTGTTTTCGGACCTGTTACACGATAGACAAGGCGAAGTGCACCTTTTTCTTTATCAATTTCACAAAGACTGATAGGGCGTGGCAGCAGTTTGCTTCCATCCTGTGTATAAACGGAAACGAACTGTCCCGGCTTCGCATTCCCTGCAATGGTCTTTGTCTGAATCCACATGCTGTAAATGTCTTTTCCAATACATTCCTGGCTGAGGACTGTACAGGTTTCTTTTACCTTTGTACCCATTTTCTTCCTCCTAGCGGTTCTCAAGTGCAGTGCTGATGTCAAGAATCATGTCTTTCACTGCCTGACGGGAAGCATCTGCATAGTTCGCTTCACCAAACTTAGCGTATTTCTCCTGCTTGTAAGCTGCAATAATTCCTCTGGAGGAGTTTACGATAGCGCCAAGACCATCTTTGTTAAAGAAATGTACAAGATCTGCACCCTTACCACCCTGTGCGCCATATCCTGGTACCAGAATAAAGGTTTTTGGCATAAGTTTTCTTAATACTTTGCCCATTTCCGGATAGGTAGCACCTACAACTGCGCCTACATAGCTGTAACCGTCTCCCATAAGCTCATCTCCCCATTTGGCAACTTTCTCACCAACCCACTCATAGAGAGGACGTTTTTCAATTATTCTGTCCTGGAACTCACCGCTGGACGGATTGGAGGTCTTAACCAGAACAAAAATTCCTTTTTTCTCTTCTTTACAAACATCCATGAAAGGCTTCACTCCGTCTGTTCCAAGATATGGGTTTACAGTTGCAAAATCCTCATTAAATGGAACATAAGTCTTGCTTCCTACCTGAACCTTTCCAAGATGTCCGACGGCATAAGCTGCAGATGTGGAACCGATATCACCACGTTTAATATCTCCAATTACTACAAGGTCTTTTTCCTTGCAATAATCTACAGTACGCTTGTAAGCCATAAGTCCCGGAATTCCAAACTGTTCATACATAGCGATCTGCGGCTTCACAGCAGGAATCAGATCATATGTGGCATCCACAATTCCTTTATTGTACTGCCAGATTGCTTCTGCAGCACCTTCCAGAGTCTCTCCGAATTCCTTAAATGCAGCTTCCTGGATCTGCTTCGGAATATAATTCAGCATTGGGTCAAGGCCTACTACAATAGGGGCTCCTGTTTTCTTGATATTGGCAATAAGTTTGTTGATCATGGGTGTTTCCTCCTTAATATGTTTTCCTGGAAATTTCATTTTTTTCTTATTTAGCAGCAGAATCCTTGTACACAATCTTACCATCGCAAATAGTGTATAGAATCTTTCCTTTCACCTCTTTGCCCTCAAATGGTGTATTTTTGCCTTTGGAAACAAAGTCCGCTTTGTGAATGGTATATGGATTCTTAATGTCCGCGATTATCACATCTGCCGGATGTCCTTTCTGTAAGGTTCCACATGGCAGGTTCAGAATCTGAGCCGGATTGTAGCTCATCTTCTCTACAAGCTGGGAAAGAGTGAGGATTCCAGTCTCTACAAGAGCGGTGTAACTAAGTGCAAAGCTGGTCTCGATTCCCACAATTCCGAAAGCTGCGGTTCTCATGGAACCGGTCTTGTCTTTCTGGGTGTGTGGGGCATGATCAGTGCTTATCACCTGAATGTAGCCCTCCTTCAGACCTTCAATCAGCGCATCCACATCTTTTCTGGTACGGAGAGGCGGATTCATTTTATAGTTTGGATCATCTCTTTCAATATCATCAGATGTGAGTATAAAATGATGGGGGCAAACTTCTGCGGTTACATTCTCAACGCCTTCTGCCTTTAACATTTTCATCATAATTGCAACACCTTTTGTAGAACAGTGGCAAAGGTGCAGCTTAGCGCCTGTCTCAATGGCAAGCAAAGAATCTCTTGCCGCAATGGTATCTTCTGTGGAATTGCAGATTCCCGGAAGCCCAAGGCGTTTGGCGTTTTCATCCTCATTCATGCAGCCGTTTCCACGAAGAGACATATCCTCACAGTGGTCAAAGATAGGAAGTCCGGCTTTCACGGCTTCTTCCATCGCCTGCTTGCAAAGGCTTGCTTTCATAACAGATTTACCATCTTCGGAAAGAACAGGTACTCCTGCTGCTGCCATGCCTGCAATATCAGAAAGCTCCTCCCCAAGTTCTCCCTTTGTCATGGCTCCTGCCTGGAGCACATGAATAGCGGAAACCTGCGCAGCTTTATTTTTCACATAGTTTGCGCGGTCAGGGCTGTCAATAACCGGTGTGGTGTTCGGCATCGCCACTACAGTAGTCACACCGCCTCTTGCAGCTGCATGGGAACCGGTTTCAATGTCTTCCTTCTCCGTCTGTCCAGGATCACGAAAATGTACGTGAAGATCCACAAGGCCTGGCATTACTACCAGTCCCTTAGCGTCTATAATCTTGTCATCTTTATTCTTTGCTTCCAGCTTCTCTCCCACTTTTTGGATTACGCCGTCATCCAGATAAACATCCGCAATTTTATCAATCTGAGCAGCCGCATCCACAACACGTCCGCCTCGAATCAGAATACCCATTTGGTTCTCTCCCTTCTGGTATAACGTAAACTTTATCACAACCTATCATACACGAATTTTTTCATTTAATAAAGAGTTTTTTTCCCTTCCGGCATTTTTCCTTATATTTTCCACCCAATTATATTTTTTGTTGCACAATTTTAATTATCCTTGACTTTTTTTAGTTCAGGTTATATAATCAATCCATGTCGAAGATTATTTAATGTAAAATCACTAGTTTTTAGAGATTATATATTTACATGATATAGTCTGTAAAATCTGGTGATTTTTTTCGCCAGAACATCTTTTTAATTTTTTATTTTTTATGGAGGTAACTCAAAATGAACAAGGGCACTGTAAAATGGTTCAACGCTGAAAAAGGTTATGGTTTCATCACAGGAGAAGACGGAGCTGATGTATTCGTACATTTTTCTGCAATCAATGGTGAAGGCTTCAAATCTCTTGAAGAAGGCCAGGCTGTAACATATGACTTAACAGAAGGCGCTCGCGGAATGCAGGCTGCTAACGTTACTAAGTTATAATTGAAGCAACTGAAGCAGAAATTTCCCCTCGGAATCATATCCGGGGGGAATTTTTTATGTAATAAGAAATCTCCTCAGAATTTCCTATTATAAAAAAATCCCTATCTGGCAGGATTACACTGCAGCGGAAGGGTAAATATCGCCCAAGACGCCCCACCGTAGGCGGAGAGTCCTGTAGACAGGATTCTTTTTATTGTTATTATATAAACAAAATGGGGACAGATCCGAAATCCATCCCCATCTTTTTAAGCTACCTCAGGCAGTTTTTTCTTATATTTTCTTATATTTCATACTTATTCCGCCTCTGAATCTGCACTAAGTCCATTCAGATAAGAATCCAGTGCAGAAGTATCCATAACAGTCTCTGTCGTCACAGTCTCCTGACCTTCTGTAACCTTTCCGTAAACAGAATAACCAATCCAGCATACAGCAACCATACACGCAACAAGCGCTGCCAGTTTCTCAATAGTAAGGATCAGTTTCTCCTTTTTCATAATTTTCTCACGGTTTGCTTTTTCTGCTTTATAGGCATCTACTTTCTTCTGACTCATAGCCGCACGTCTCCTTTGGGATAAAATATCAACTTAGATGAGTATATCATATTTCCCAACAAAATGGAAGTATGTTCACTTACAGTTCACAAAAAACGCCTCGCGAAATGTTATCAGTGAATACGCTCTAGAGCATGTTTGAAAAAGGCTTTCTGCAAGATGTGCGTCATAATTTGTGGGAGATTTTGTCCGGATGAGGGCGCCGTAGCGGGCTACGGCAACCGAATTCGGACAAAATATACCGCAAAGTGGGGCGTGCAGATTGCGGGAATGATTTTTCAAACAGGCTCTAGCATCAGACAGCCACAATAATTCCTCCATCATTTGCATACATACTGCTGACACCGGCTGTGTCAAGAACCACAATATCAGCCAGCTTCATCTTCTCCTGGATGGCTTCTTTAAGCATATTTGCTTTCTTCGGGCTGTTGCAGTGGGAAATGGCAAGAATTTTGTTCTCACTGTTTTCTGTCACTTCCACAATTTTATCCACCATTTTCACAAGCGCCTTATTCATGCCTCGTGCCTGATCCAGCTGGCAGATCGTCCCCTCCGGAGTAGATCCCATGATCGGTTTGATCTTAAGGGCTGTTGCCACAAGCGCTTTCACACGGCTGAGGCGGCCATTTTTACGTAAGGTTTCCAGATTCTCCAGCACAAAAAAAGTGTGCTGTTCTTCAATATATTTATTCACAACGCTGACAACATCCTCAAACGGAAGGCCGGCATCTTCGCACTGTGCAATTTTCATTGCAATCAAAGTCTGCCCTATAGAAGCAGAACAGGAATTGAAAACATGAATCTGAACGCCTTTCTTCTCCTCATGAAGAAGACTTGCTCCAAGCACTGCACTGTTATAGGAACCACTGAGTTCAGAGGAAAGAGTAACGCAATATATATGTTCAGCTTCGCAGTCAAATGCCTTTCTGTAGCTCTCTGGCGACGGGCAGGCTGATTTCGGACATTCCGGGCAGGCGGCAACTTTCTGTAAAAAATCTGCCTGGTTAAATGTCTCATCATCTATTATATTCTCACTTCCAACAGTCAGTGTAAGCGGTACGGAAGCAAATCTTTCATCCTGTTTCCACTGCTCCAGAAGTTCTCCACAGCTATCTATCACAATTTTATAACTCAATTATATCGTCCTCTTTTCCGTAATATGTAGTTTTAAATACCACATCTATATTAACACATTACTATGTGTTTGAAAAGAGTTTTTTCTTCCATTTTCCCCCAAATTGCTTTATAATGGTTATTGTTCATCAGCAACTGATTTTCATATATTGATGTCGTCGACAGGCGACATGCCCTTTAGAAAGGAGGTCCCTATGCTCGCTTTAAAAATCACTGACCAGAAGAATTTTACCAATAAGCTTTTTCTTGGAGATACCTTCGATCTCTTCTGGCTAAACCAGGCAGAGATCATTACCAGCAATGTTTTTTCCATTGACGGCAAACTCCAAACTGATTTTTTCGATAATGATGAGCAGGAATTTTTAGCTTCCAGCCACCGTACATTCTCTCTCTGGAAAGAAGTAAAACCATTTTGTTATTCTGTTATCCGTGGAAAAAAAGCGCCTCTTTCTTTCAAAATCGTGCTTCAGTTTTCTCCGAACAAGACCGTTGCATTATTGCAGAGTTCTGCATTTTCACTTTCTCCCGAACTGATAACAGGTCTGTATTTGAATCTCCAATATAAGAATAAGACCTTGTTTTGTATTACCGGAACATCTATGAAAACCTTTCTTCCCGGTAAAGAACTGGACCACCTTTGGGAGCAATATGTGATGGATTTTTTTCATCGCAGCGGATTATCTGTAGAAGAAGTTTAATCCTGTCAGAATAGGTTCTCCATTAATTTTCCAATAGAGTTATTCTGGCATTCCACGTCTGGAACCTTGCTTTCTTTTTCATCTCCCAGATAAAAGGCGATCATATCTACAAATTCACTGTTGGTAGGTCTGTATTCCAGAGGATATCCGGCAATCTCTTCCAGTCTTTCCCGATGATTTTCCCAACATACATTTACAATTGTACGAATATCATGCTCAATATTAGATGGCTTGGATTTAAATTTCTTTGCAAGCCTTGGATAAATATCTTTTGTGATCTTCATTGGTCTTTCCTGAAATTCCATTGTCATGCGTATGGCTTCCGCCACAAAATAATATCCTTTATATTTCGATGTCGCACCAAGTTTGCGTATCGTGCCGTATACCTCTCTCATTTTTGTCCCTCCCACAATAAGTTATACTTCTGATTCTGCATCTGCAGTCAGCCCTTGATTTGCCTCTACATATAATACGAGTTAAATTTGCCTTTTTTAGCATTTTGAGACGAAAATTAAGAAAATTGTAATATTTTTTAGAGATTTCGAGATAAAATTCTATAGAAAAACAGAATAACAGGATAAACTTTTCCAATTTTTCATATAAAAAGGACAGGCGTCCTAAATGCAATACTCATTTATGCGTCTGTCCCTTTTTGTCATAACTTATTTTGTCAGCATAAGCAGAATTTCATTGCTTCTCTGAACAAATCTGGTCATCTCTTCCGGTGAAAGCTGTTTATGGCTCAGCATGGCAAGATCATACAGTTCCTCGCAAATAACCGGGGTCTTATCAGAATCCTTGTTGTCTGCTACAAACTGAACCAACGGATGTTTCGCATTCAGAACCAAAGTTTCCTGACCACCAAACATAGATGGATCCATGCCGTACATATTATACATCTTCATCATATCCTGCATACGACGGCTCTCTTCAGAAAGGGTCATCATAGCAGCAACTTTTTCATTTTTCAGATTCTCAACCTTCACTTCCAGTTTGTCATTCTTCAATGCATCTCTGAATACTTCTGTAAGAGTCTTGGAAGTCTCCTCGTCAGTAGCTTCCTCCCCACGCAGTTCTTCTGTAAGATCTGCATCAATTCTCTTAAACTGGATAGTCTGATTCTTCTGCTCCAGATGGGAAATAAAAGCGCTGTCAATATTGTGTTTCAGAATAACAGCATCCTTCTTTGCCTCACGGAACATGTTAATATACTGACTCTGCTGAACCTCATCTGTTACATAGAAGATAGTAGTCTTCTCAGGCTCTTTCTCGTCTTTCGCGCCGTCCTCTTTCTTCTCTTCTGTGGATTCAACAGTCTCTTCTGTCTTAGTCTCATCTTCTGGTTTCCTGTTCTCTTCGATACAATCTTTCAGAGTCAGATATTTGCCATCAATGTTCTTGAAGAGGATATAATCATTCATCTTATCTGAGAACTTACTGTCCTTAATGCAGCCATATTTGATAAATGGACTGATATCATCCCAGTATTTCTCGTAGGACTCACGGTCTGTTTTACACATTCCGGTAAGCTTGTCCGCTACTTTCTTTGTAATATACTCGGAAATCTTCTTCACGAAGCCATCGTTCTGCAGTGCAGATCTGGATACATTCAGTGGAAGATCCGGACAATCAATTACACCTTTCAGAAGAAGCAGAAATTCTGGAATTACTTCCTTGATGTTATCTGCGATAAATACCTGGTTATTGTACAGTTTGATCGTACCTTCAATGGAATCATATTCTGTATTGATCTTCGGGAAGTACAGAATACCTTTCAGGTTAAACGGATAGTCCATGTTCAAATGAATCCAGAACAAAGGCTCCTTATAATCCATAAAGACTTTACGGTAAAACTCTTTATATTCCTCATCTGTACAACTGTTTGGATGTTTCATCCACAATGGCTCCGGATCACTTAAAGATACCGGACGTTTGTTGATTTTTACTTTATCTTTTGCAGGAGATACTTCTACGACTTCTTTCTCACCTTTGTCATTCTCTTTCTCCTCAGTCTTAGCATCCTCGTGGATACGCTCTACAATTACATCATCATCACGAAGCTCAGCCTCATCAATAGTCTCATACTCCTGCGGTGCATTCTCTTTAGACAGATAGATATTTACCGGCATGAAAGAACAATATTTCTCAATAATCTCTCTCATACGATATTCGTTGGAAAATTCTGTACTCTCATCATTTAAAAACAGAGTAATTTCAGTACCAACTGTAGTCTTATTGCCTTCCTGCATATCATACTCTGTACCACCATCACAGGTCCAATGTACTGGAGCAGCGCCCTCTTTATAAGAAAGAGTATCAATATGAACTTCATCTGCTACCATAAATGCTGAATAAAAGCCAAGTCCAAAATGACCGATGATCTGATCATCCGTGGTCTTATCTTTATATTTGGAAAGAAACTCAGTAGCTCCTGAAAAAGCAATCTGTGTAATATACTCTTCCACTTCATCGGCCGTCATACCAAGACCTGTATCAATAAACTTCAAAGTCTTCTCTTCCGGATTCACAATAACTTGTACTTCAGCTTTGTAATCATCCGGAAGTGTGTATTCACCCATAACATCAAGTTTCTTAAGCTTCGTAATTGCATCACAACCATTGGAGATTAACTCTCTTGCAAAAATGTCGTGATCAGAATATAACCATTTCTTTATAATTGGAAAAATATTTTCACTGTTAATTGATAAACTACCATGCTTCTCAGCCATGCAGCTCACTCTCCTTTGTCTTCTTAATTATACAAACTATAGTAATACCAAACTGACTAAAAGTCAAGGAAAATTTAGCACTCATTTTAATTGAGTGCTAGTAGTTTTTATTAAAAGAAGGGAGACCATTTCTGGTCTCCCTCATTCGTTCTGCTCTCATTCACAATTACTGTTTATCTGAGAATCCACTATTATTTTTTCTTATTGCGGTAAACAAGTATTCCTGCAATTAATACAATCGCAACAATCAGAATAATTACAAATGGGAGGATTGGAGTATTATCCCCGGTCTTTACTGCATTCTTCTGATTTGCATCTGTTTTGTCTGCAGCCGGTGTCAGAGTCTGATTCGGTGCAGCATTTACAGTGAAATTAACCTGCTTGGTATCCTGTGTTCCAGTGTTTACCCAGTTGCTTCCATCAAACTGCTGCTGATTATATGTGACAGTCAAAGTATAATTTCCATTCTTGCCCATGCGGAAAGTTGCAGAATATGGTGCGCCGTCCCAGCTTCTTGCCTCAAGAACCTCCCAGTTCAGCGGCTGATATCTTACATCTCCCTTAATCGGATTTTCAATATCCATACCTGCGCCAACTGCAGTGAAAGTAATCTTGGTCTCTGTAGTATAGTTTCCATCGGAGCTGATTCCTGTGATACTGTTATTCCCTGCATCAGATACAATCGGTCCACGGCTTACAGTGACATTAACAGATACTACAAGGCTCAGGTTATCCGGATTGGTAACACCGTCTGGAAGAGCAGCAGTACCTTTCACAGAGAACTTCTGTGCTTCTGTACTGTTCTGATTATATGCACTGCCCTTTACATCCCATTTTACAGAGGCATTCATATCGCCCTTGTTTGTAGTAATCTTAACAGTAGATGGAAGCTGCAGTCCAGCTGCTGACTTCTCAACCCCGTTTGCCAGACTGATATCAGATACTTTGCCTACAGCTGTAAGCTTGGCAGCAGCTTCTGTTACTGTAAAGCTTACTGGAATATTCAGGTAATCTGTCTGATCTGTCTTAATGGAAACAGTCTGTGTATAGGTTCCTGCTGCCAATCCAACTGCCGGTGCAACAGTAAAGGATACAGACTGGTTTGCATTTGCCTCTAATTCTGAAGCAGACGGAGCACTTACTGTAAATTCGTTTCCGCTTACACTTACAGCAATACCGGTTAATTTCACATTTCCAGTATTGGATACATTGATTGTAACTGCAGCTGGTGCTTCTTTGTAACCAGCTTCTTTACTGTCGAATTTCACTTCGGAAATGTCGGTAGTAAATGAAGGAGCTGGAGTAATCTCCGGAGTCACTTCCGGGGTGACTTCTGGTGTTACTTCCGGAGTTACCTCTGGGGTGACTTCTGGGGTAACTTCTGGAGTTACCTCTGGGGTGACTTCTGGGGTAACTTCTGGAGTTACCTCTGGTGTCACTTCCGGGGTGGTTTCCGGTGTAGCTGGTTTCTCTGCTGGCTGCTGATCTGTATTCGTATCATCCTGCTTCTGCTCAGCTACTGTAAGCTTTGCAATGAAGGAAACCTTTACACCTTCCTCTGTTTCATAAGTGATCGTATCACTGTATTCTCCAACAGCTGTACCTTCTCTTGGCATAACCCATGCATCGACTGATTCTCCAGCCGCAAGAGAACCCAGATCCTTTACCATAAAATGTTCCGGACTGATTTCTTTGAAATTAAGAGTGCTGTTGCCAGTATTCTTAACAGTTACATTCTTAGTCATGGAAGAATTCGCATTTTCCTGTGTGAAACCTGCATTTACGGTTCCAAAATCAAGTACTGCAGTACCATCTTCTGCAGTATTTTCTGCAACAATTTTTGCTGTATACACAGGTTCCTGCTGGGCAGGGGATTCAGCTGATGCTCCCTGATTTGCAGCCTCAGCCTGTCCATTCTCAGGAACTTCCAGATAGCCTTCTGTTCCAATGTTAATCACACTGTCATCTGTAGTGATCTCAGACTGGGAATTGTCAGCAGAATTCTCTGTGTCCTGTCCATCTGCCGGCTGCATAACATCAGCGGAAGAATCAGTTGGTTCATCAGCACCAATGTCAGTTACTTCCTCGGTTTGTGTATCTTCTGCCACATCCTGAGCCGGCTGTGTGTTCTCATCTGTCTGGGAACCTTCCGCAGGTGTATCCTCTGCTGCGATCTCCTGAACAGGGGTTTCCTCTGTCGGTGCAGCCTCCTGCTCTCCCTCTGGAAGCTCTGTTGTCTCTTCCGGAGCTTCTTCCGGTGTAGCCACAATTTCAACTGTATTTACTTTCAGTTCTCCGGTTATGCCCATTTCGGCCTTTCCGGTAATTTTCAGCTCAATCTTATTTCCAAGATCTTCATCAACAAGCTTATAGGTCTTCTCAGTGCCTACTTCAGTAAGCTGATCTCCAACTTTTCTTGACCAGCTGAACGTTACATAATCGTCTGTAAGTCCTTCCGGTGTAACCTTTTCATAATCTGCGCTAAGCTCAGAGCCTACAGCTGCAGTTCCCTTAATCTTAAGCTGACCTCCAAGTTCTCCCTCTGGTGCTGCTGCCGCAAATACCAGAGACGGAAGCAATGAAAGCATCATAAGAAAAGTCATAATCATTGCTATAATTTTCCTAGGTCTCATATGCCATCCTCCTTTACATTCCCCTTTTAGGCTGACCTGTAACATTATTGTAACATATTTTAAACATTTCCACAAGCACTTTTATTTTATTGTAATTCTTACAGTGCATGTGACAGTGCTACTGTTCGCTCCGCGCACTGCAACCACTTCGCGCTGCACAGGAATCATGCATCCGCACGATTCCGCGCCCAGCTTCTCGGGTTTTCTGTGAACTTTGTTTACAAAAAACACCTCGCGGAACATTGCCAGTGAACCATAACGCGATAGTTGCTGGCCACTTCTTTCTCCGGAAAACATCCTATGGGATGTATCCTCTCTTCTGAACAATAACACATTATGTTCTCTTGTTTAGTGTCATTATAGCAACCTGATTTTATACTTATGTAATATGAATTTATCCGATAACTGTTCTGAATTTCCAACCGGACATACTGCCTTTTCGCCGGTTTCATCACCTTATGTGAAAGTCAGTTACTCTACAGCTGCAAACCTCTGCTTCAAAAGATCATCCCTCCACAATCAGATATTTTCCATCTGGAAGGGCAAATACTTCACTTGCTTCTTCTAATTCTTCATTACTCATGCCATCCACATCTGCACCCATTCCAGACAGATATTTTCGCACTTCGTCAATAGAATCTGCAACTACAGCCATGCAATCCTCCAGGAATTCCTCTGCTTCTTCGTAAGTTTCTGCAACCGGTTCATCAAAAAGCTGCTCCTGTTTTTCCAAAAATGTCTGAATACACTCCTCTGTATACATTTTTCCGACCTCCTGTTTTATAATAAAAGTTATAACTGTTTAGAGCCTGCTGAATAGTTATCAAAATTTTACTCTTCGCATTTTTCCTCATATAAATCAAGAATATCCTCTGGAGAATCCACAAGATAGTCCGCTCCATTTTTCAGCAGTTCTTCTTTTTCCCTGTATCCCCACAGAACACCTACCGTGTACATCCCGGCTGCTTTTCCAGTTTGCATGTCTGTTCCGGAGTCTCCCAGATACATACACTCTTCTGGCTTAATTCCAAACTGCTCCGCGATTTTAAGCGGACCATCCGGTGCTGGTTTCTTTCTTACAGAATCACTCTGTCCCATAACTGCATCAAAAATCTGAGACCCAAACATTCTTTCCACCACTTTCACGGCTGCTTCATGTGGTTTATTTGAGCACACCCCCAGCTTCACGCCTCTTTTTTTCAACTCTTTTAAGGTTTCCGGCATTCCCGGATAATGCTGTATTTTGTAAAATGGGTCTTTATCAAATTCTTTTCTATATAACGCTCTTGCTTCCTCATAGTGCAGCAATTCCGGATCTCCTGCATCGACCAGAAGTCTTTTCACCAGCATGTCAGCACCGTTTCCGCAATAATATCTGTAATTTTCTATAGGCATTGGTTTCAAACCGTATTTTCTTACAACTTCATTTCCTACAACAGCCATGGAATCCAATGTGTAGGCTAAAGTTCCGTCCAGATCAAAAATACATGCTTTTATCATTTTCTCATTCCCCTTATATTGATTTTCATTTTCTTAAGTTCATAAACCAGTCTTCCTACAGGAAGCCCAACCACATTATTGTAGTCTCCGCAGATTCCTTTTACGTAAATTCCAAATTTCCCCTGGATTCCATAGCTTCCTGCTTTATCCATAGGCTCCCCTGTTTTTATATATTCCAGAAGCTCTTCCCTGGAAACAGGATAAAATTCAACGTCGGTCCTTTCACTGAAAGTATAAGGCTTCCAGATACCCTGTTCTTTTACAAGAAGGGTTACACCGGTATAGACCTGATGGGATTTCCCCTGAAGTTTTAACAATGTATCTAATGCATCTTCTTCATCTGACGGCTTTCCAAGAATCTTTCCTTCAAATGCAACTACGGTATCCGCACCAATGATCAGACAAGGTTCACTTTCATTTTCAAGTCTGTCTGCAACCGATATTGCTTTATCCTGCGAAAGCTTTTCCACCGTTTCCGCTGGATCTGTCAGGTTGGTGTTCTCTTCCCCATTGCTTACAACCACAGAAAAAACCACACCGGTTCTTGCAAGCAGTTCCTTTCTTCGTGGGGACCCAGAAGCTAAAACAATTTTCTCCATAATCTCTCCTTTTCTGTCTTAACAGTATAACCCTCCATTTATATGGGTGCAACGATTTTTTTCTTTTCTTTTTGCGTAAAAAGTATTACAATATAGACAACTCCATTAAGCTTTGTTTAGACAGATGGAAAATACCGAAAGGAGCAGACAATATGGCTAAGATTAACAAATATTGGGGAATGGTTGCACTCGGAGCAGCAACAGCAGCAGTAGCCGGTGCCGTAGCAGCAGCTTTTGCCAAAAGACATGCTTTGGAAGAGGCAGCTGACCTTGAAGATGATTTTGAAGATGAGCAGGAAGATGACGAGCAGCCTGAAGCAAAGGATGTCCACGAAGATTTCGTAACCTGGGAAGCTACTTCCGAAGATGAAAAAGATGATGAAACCGAAGGCTCTGAGGAGCCTGATTCACAAGAAAGTTCAGAGGATACAGAAGAGGATTCTGCTGAAAATGCAGAAGAGCAGGATAATGCTATAGCCGATGCTCTTGAAAAAGCAGCGAAAGATGAAGATAAATTCGAGGAAGAACTTGCTGAAGCTGAGAAAGAGCAGGACGAAGAAGAAGCTTCTATCCACATTGATTAATTGCAGGTAAATTCATAATTATTCCACATTTTACAAATAGTGACAATCAGGCTTGCCACTTTCGTTGACAGTATTTAGATTTCACTTTGCAAGAAGAAGTTCCAACAGAATTTTCTATTGCAAAACCCCCCACGGCAATTTGAATATAATTTTCCGTGGGGGTTTCTTTTACGCTTTTGGAAGTTTAAATGAACTCTTAAGAGAAACAATACGGTTAAATACCGGTGCCCCTTCTTTGGAATCATGAATGTCTGCACAATAAAAGCCATTTCTTACAAACTGGTAACTATCCAGTCCTTTGGCTTTCAGAAGCTCTGGTTCAACATAAGCAGACATCTCTATAAGAGAATTCGGGTTCAGATTCAGTTCTCCTGTCTCTTTATCATAAACACCCTTTTCCTCATCTACGATATTCTCATAAAGACGTACCGGAACCTTACCTGCATTTGACGCTTCAACCCAGTGAATGGTTCCTTTTACTTTACGTCCGTCAGGTGCATTTCCGCCCTTTGTTTCCGGATCATAAGTACAATGTACAGCAGTAACTGTTCCATCATCCAATGCCTCGAAACCTGTGCATGTAACAAAATATGCATTCATAAGACGAACTTCCGTACCAAGGAAAAGTCGTTTGTATTTCTTTGGAGGATCGATCATAAAGTCTTCTCTTTCAATATAAAGTTCCTTTCCAAATGGAACCTTTCTGCTACCAAGGGCTTCATTTTCCATATTGTTCGGAGCATCCAGATATTCCACCTGTCCTTCCGGATAATTGTCAATGATCAGTTTGATCGGATCAAGGACTGCCATATAGCGAGGAGCCTTTAATTTCAGATCCTCACGGATACAGTACTCGAGCATTGCATAGTCTACTGAACTGTCAGCTTTGGATACACCACAAAGTTCCACAAACTTCTGAATAGATTCAGGTGTGTAACCACGGCGACGTAAACCGGAAATAGATACCAGTCTTGGATCATCCCATCCGTCAACAATTCCATTCTCTACCAGCTTCTTAATATAACGCTTACCTGTTACTACATTCGTCAGATACAGCTTTGCAAACTCAATCTGCTTCGGAGGATGTGGATATTCCAGTTCTCTTACAACCCAGTCATATAATGGTCTGTGATCTTCAAATTCCAGAGTACAAATGGAATGTGTAATTCCCTCAATTGCATCCTCAATAGGATGAGCAAAATCATACATCGGGTAAATACACCAGGTATCTCCTGTTCTGTGATGGCTTACATGAGCTACACGATAGATAACCGGATCTCGCATGTTCATGTTTGGAGAAGCCATGTCAATCTTTGCTCTCAGAACTTTCTCACCATCAGCATATTTGCCTTCCTTCATCTCTTCAAAAAGCTGAAGATTCTCTTCTACAGTTCTGTTGCGATACGGACTCTCTTTGCCAGGCTCCTTTAAAGTTCCACGATATTCTCTGATCTGGTCCGCAGTTAAATCGCAGACATATGCCTTACCCTTTTTAATCAATTTTACTGCAGCTTCATACATCTGTCCGAAATAATCGGAAGCGAAGAACAGTCTGTCCTCCCAGTCAGCTCCCAGCCATTTGATATCGGCTTTAATGGACTCAACAAACTCAGATTTCTCCTTAGTCGGATTGGTATCATCAAAACGCATGTTGAATTTACCATTGTACTCTTTCGCCAGTCCGGCATTTAAAAGAATGGATTTGGCATGTCCTATATGAAGATAACCGTTTGGCTCTGGCGGAAAACGTGTATGAACGGTGTCATAAACTCCTTCTGCCAGGTCTTTATCAATGATATTCTCAATAAAATTTTTGGAAACCTTTTCGTTCTCCATGGTTCTCCCTCCTGATATCAACTCTTTTATAGCATAAATTCCAATATCTGTCAGAGCATGTTAAAAAATTTTCTTCAATATGTGTATCGGGAATAATTTCTCAAACATATTCTGTTCTTTGATGATTTATCTTATCATAAATAGGTGCATTTTAAAAGTTTTTCTTACAAAAATATTGATTTTTATCCCTATCTATGAGAATATATTAATTTATGCCACAAAAAAATCCCTGATATATAATCAGGGATTAAAAAGAGCTGATGACGGGAATCGAACCCGTGACCTCCGCCTTACCAAGGCGACGCTCTACCGACTGAGCCACATCAGCACTCTCATGTCCGACATTTCTGCCGCTCACAGTTGATTATATTACCAGAAGGTTATCTTATTGTCAACACCTATTTTCAAATTTTTTCAAAAAATATAAAATAATTAAAATTCTTTGCTGCAGCACCTGCCGCTGCAACCTGGCAGGTACTGCTATACTGCATTTTTCATTTTTCAGGAATAACAATATTCCGCACATAATCTGTATCTGTCAGTAAGCCATCTCCGCTTTTCTTGTTTGTAAAGGAAGCGGTCCCATTCTGATTTCCAGACAGATCAAACTGAACAGTATTTCCCTGTACAGTTCCATTTACTACCTGGTCAATTTTCTCCAGTTTATACCGCATAACTTTACTCTCCTGAACCTGGTATTTCCCTGCCGGAAGTGCGAATACAGCCCTTTTGCTTACATCTGCCCGGGTGTCTGTGTTTTCTTTTGTAAATTCCACAGTTTTAGAGTAAATACGTTCTTCTCCATCCAGATCTGTTCCTTTCACCGTGAATGTAAAGGCCGGATTTCCCTGTCCCCAGACAATTTCATCTCCATGAAGAATTTTGTTTATTGTAAGAGTCACCATCTTCACATCTGTCATCTGGAACTTCTGAACTCCAGATGTGCTTTTTACCGTACAGGCCAACGGTTTTCCTTTTTTGTAACCGGAAGGAGCTGTTATTTCTGTAAGTACATATTCTCCAGCTGCCAGCTTATTGATCCTGTGAGCAGTTTTCCCGGACGTCCAGGTGTCGATCACTTTTCCGCTTTTATCCGTCAACTGCATAACAGCTCCTGCAATAGCTTCACCTGTCACTTTATCTGTCTTTAAAAATTCCGCCTTTGTATAGTGGTTTTCAATTACCATTGTATAACCTTGCTCATTCTTTACCAATCCATTTACATCCACAGTAAATTTATGAACTGTGTTATCCAAAACATATCCGGCAGGTACTGCTGTCTCCTGTATACAATATGTGGCAGGTGACAGCCCTTCCAATTTTATTAATCCGTTTTTGTTTGTTGTATATGTTGTTCCTGCCGAATCTGCATTTGCACTGCTTTCCCATAAACGGAATTTTACGCCTTCAATAGGAGGCCTATTTCCTCCTGCTTCTTCCGTTTCTGTTACTTTTTTGATGTACAGATGCATTTTCTGATTTCTGACAAGGATTTCCTTTTCAGGCTCTGTTTTGCTTAAATTCGCCTCAAATACCTGCCGGCTGATTGCATATCCCTCCGGTGGTCTTACCTCACTTACCTTATATTTCCCAAGATAAATGTCTTTTGAAATGGCTGTTCCATTTCTATCCGTTACTATAGTATCTGCTACAGTCCCAGCTCTCAGCAAAATATTTCCAGAAGCAGAACGGATGTCCTCCAAAGCTGTGATCTGAAATTTTCCATTCTGCAGTGCCTTTCCTGTCTCATCCACTTTTCTTATAGTAATATGACCTTTTGGAACTTTTTCCTTTACAATCACCCTGGTCTTTTCTGTATTTTTTGATGTGGAAGAAGGTTCTCCTCCGATCCAGTTAAAAGTACTTGTAGCAATATTGTATATATGGGCTTCCAGTACATCCGGATTTTGATTTGCTACATAGTACTGCTGTAAGTTATTGTTACTCTTCAATCCAACAGTAAGTAAAAGACGCACGGATTTTCCATAACAGCGCTCTGGCAATTCTGCCACAGAAGACAAGGTAATCGAATTTCCAGCAACATTCAGACTCCAATCTCCGCGTACACTGTCAGAAGCGCCAAATGAAGCTTCTACTGTCTGATCAAGATATATCTGAACCCCTTTCAGTTCAAAACAGTCTGCCAAAGTATCCTGGATTTTAAATTTGGAAATTTTCCATTCTCTTTTATTGGAAGGAATTTCCTGAACAATTTCAAACACACTTTCAAAATCTCTGCCATTATACTCTGCAGTAACTATTCTCTGATTTTCCCTTAGAATCCATTTTTGAGGATTCTTTGGTTCGGTTCTGTTTACGCTTGCCCTATCTGCAACATTGTTCGAGGTAATTGTTACAGCCTGCGAGTCTCCTTTATGCTGTGTCGTAACAGTAAAATGATTGCTGGTCACATAAGAAGCTACAGTTCCGTTATAAGTACAGGAAATCTCTCCTGGTACCATTCTGGCGTTAAAAATCACATCA
Organism: Ruminococcus sp. RTP21484sp1_RTP21281st1_A8_RTP21281_210402; assembly: GCF_040914025.1. Lineage (NCBI taxonomy): Bacteria > Bacillati > Bacillota > Clostridia > Eubacteriales > Oscillospiraceae > Ruminococcus > Ruminococcus sp. RTP21484sp1_RTP21281st1_A8_RTP21281_210402. The sequence continues at coordinate 107,762 of NZ_JBCPGE010000004.1, read as the reverse complement.
TAGGATTTCCCATAAAATCCTCTGTCACCAAGAGCAGCTTCTGTTGCCTTTAAGGTAATGTTCTTTCCATTTACAGATATCTGGAACCGTCCATCCACTCTGTTCTGCCCGTTTTCATAAACCTCCGCTGTTGCAGCTGTCAATTCTGCTCCCGCCGGCAATGTATCTGCAATTTCCATTCTGGTCATATACCCGCCAAATTCATTATCCGGCACATTTATATTCAGTTTATATTTATACTCACTGTCCGGACCTGGAAGAAGAAGGTCTTCTCTCCATACCCCATCCTGCAAATTGGCAGTATACTTCTTTACAGAGGCATTCACTACTTTGTTTTTATATCTTGTACAATCTGTAGTCACTTCATCTGACCAGGAAGTTCCTGCGAGCCCATTTATATGCTGACAGGTAATCGAAGCCTTATTTTTTACCTCATAACGGTAACTGTCACCACTGTAAACCGGTGTTATTTCAGTAGGATCCATTCTCACTTTTATCTGAAACTCATATGTTTTTCCATAAAAGTCCGCCTGTGACAATGCTGCCTGTGTAGCCTGAAAATTTATCACATCCCCATCTGTAGAAATACTAAACCATGAGGTTACATCATTCTCTGAAGGCAGCATCTTTACAGCTGCGTAACCAGCGAAATCGACTCCTGCCGGCAGGGTATCACTGACTTCGCAAGAGCTGTAATAATACGCTGAATGCTCTTCCGGGATATCTGTCTGCAAGGTATAATAAAATTCCGAGGTACTGTCAGACAAGGTGTTTGACGTTCCCTGGGAAGCCAGTGTATTTCCAGTCTTTTTTACAAGGCCAGGATACTCTACCGGACCATAGCCTTTCGCATCCCAGTTAAGTCCGGCAGACGTTTTACAGGTTCCAGTCTGTACATCAGCAAATACACTTTTGATCCTGCTTGCTGTTTCAATAGAATAAGCTCCGCAACCAGGCCGCAGAATTGCCAGATAGAAGCCGGATGAATTGTCCAGCTCATAGACAACTGTATTTTGCGGAATCTCTCCGTCAACGGCAGGTGCCGGTGCGGTAAGAACTTCAAAGTTTTTGGAAAATAAAGTTTTCTTCACTACATTTACTACAGAATCAGTTGTCGCATACCGGTGTCCTATAGAACCATTCTGAAGATTGATTCCAAATCTCTGGTACAAATCAATATCCAGCCATCGAAAACGATAGTTGCCTGCAACCGGAATATCTGTACCGCTTTTTACAATATCAATTTTGATTTCCTGTGCAGAGAGCTCATCCTTAAAGCTGATCCACAATTCATTTGAATTGCTGACGCCAAACATAGGATAAATTCCCGTTATTTTATTTCCCTTGTAATCGTAGGTATAATCCTGATAATTATTACAGGTAAGAAGAAGGTCTACTTTCGTATTTGCTTCTTTATTATAGCCAACATGGGTAACACGAAAACCAAATTTTCCTTTCGCATTGTTATTAAGCGGGACAAAATACGGACCTTCTACCATCGCACCTTTCTTCATTCCGGAAACAACATCACTTCCCGCATTGTTCCATGAATAAACCTGGCTATCCGCATTCCAGCCAAGTCTTGTATATTTGCTGCTGAAAAGAGTACTTCCATTTGCAACAGCTGTAAAACCGCCCTTTCCTTCTCTTACAGGAGTTCCTTCCTGTGTATAATTTTCCGGAGCAACATATGCATCAATCAAGTCATCTGTGTTGCCATCTTCAAGCACTTCTAAACCATCTTGAAAAAACATGGAATCCTCTTCTGGAGTTTCCATTTCCGCCAAAGAAGACAAAAATTCTCCATCCTCATTTGCAATCAGTCCACTCTGAAAAAATTTCTCCTCTTCTGAAGCATTCCTGTCGGCTTCTGTACTGTCTGTTTCTGTACTATCTGTTTCTGCTCCATCCATTTCATCATAAGCAGGATTTTCTTCACATTCAGCTTCTTCAGGCGCTGTATTGTCTTGCATTACTTTCTGCGCTTCCGTTTCAGTTGACACCATCTCATCTTCCTGCGCCCTTACTGCCCAGCCAGGATAGGAGAACGCTACAGGCACAGCCAGAGCCGCGGCCAATATAGTTTTTTTCAGATTTCTTTTTCTCATTTCCTCGCCTCCTTCTGGTCAATATCAGCCTGTTTCAAATATTCCTGATAGATTTCTTTCATGGTTTTGCTTCCATCCTGTTCCTGAATAACGCTGGCAATCACAGGTACATCATAGCTTACGCTTGCATCCAGTTCCCCCTCTAAATAGGAAACAGCAGCTATTTTTCGAAATAGCGGTGTAGTGGATTCTCCTGGTTTCAAAACACTTTTATAGCCGTAAATATATTTTTTGTTTCCCGAGGTTTTCTCATGATAAAGAAGAGCCCACTTCGTCTCGTCTGCCTGAAATGTAAACAATTCTCTATTTTCTCTTATTGTTTTTCTGCCTGTACTGCCATCCAGAACAGCTATACTTCTCATAGGAACATTTACCTCCAGAAAAACATTTGCACTGTTTTCCCCTATATTTTTCACAACCGGATCTTTCTCCAGGCTCTGACCGGGATAAACCTTTGACGCTTTTTGCGTATCCCAGTGGGCTTCTGTAAGCTGCGCCTTTACAGATCCTGCCGTAAAAACATTCTTTACTTCGCCAGCGGATTTGCTTAAATACGCAGCTGTTCCCCCGGCAAAAGACATAGTTCCGACAAGCAGCCCCATAACTGCCAAAAAGCTTCTTTTTTTCCTCAACTTATCTCACTCTCCTTTTTGTCTGCCCTTCAAAAATTTCTGTTGCCAGATAAATTGCAAACAGGAAAAAGACTGCCGCAATTTTACCCGTTCTGCTTCCTGTAAAGTTCAGCACATATCCGGCAAAAGGGATGCAAAATACAACCGTGCCCTGCAGATTTTCCCACTTTACCGGTTTTGTATCCTGATATTGATTGGAATCCCCTTTTGTTACAAAAAAATGCTTTTCCTTATTGTTTTCAGCTACCCGGTGTGTAATCATTGTTCTCCCTTGTTCTGTGGTAAATGTAATGATCTCCCCTTTTTCTACTTTTTCCGGCTCCTTTTCCTTCACATATATGGCACTTCCAACTGGCAAATCAGGGCTCATGCTTCCAGACATTACGCTGTAACATTTCATGCCATATATCTGGGGAAACGAAAGTCCGACTAACAAAATGACAAAAATCACCCATATGATTTTCAACAGACCTTTTCCCCAGATTTTTAATCTCATCTGTCTTTTTCCTTTCTGTACAGTTTTCTTGCAGTTACTGCAAGAACCACCGCAGCTGCAAATAGCGCAAACCATCTTGCCAGCAGATTTGTGTTATCTCCGGTTTTAGGGCTTGCAGACGCAGTTGCATACACTTTTTCTCCTGCTGCTCCATTTAAGCTTTCCTCTCCACCGTTGTATCCACTTCCACCACTGTTTCTGTTTTCGCCATACTTTCCATTTCCGCTTTTATTTCCACTTCCGCCGTTATTTCCATCATCTCCATTGTTCTCATCGTCATTGTGCCCCCGGTCACCATTTCCATTTTGACCGGAAGATGAATCCGAAGAGGCCTGACTCGCAGAAAATACCCATTTCACTTTTCCCAACAGTTCCTGATATTCATTATCCATCTCTTCACTTAAAGACAATTTTACAATCAGATTTTTTCCTGCTCCTGGTTTAAACTCACCAAGGGAAATGTCTTTTTTCATGCTCCAGCCTTTTTTCGTCAGATTTCCATCTACAGTTCCATGATAAAGAACTTTATTGTTCTCCAGAATTTCAATCTTTGCATAACTGGTAAGAAGCTTCCGTATCAGCTCCAGATTCTTTTTGCTGTGTTTGTTCTGTTTGGCAGCTTCCGCCCGAAGGCTCATCTTAATGTTTAAATCCGAATTATTAGCAAGCCTTATTGTCTGGCTTCTTGTACATCCAGGCTGCAGGTTCTTAAAATTTGCAAACAGATCTGTTTTCTCGCCGCCAATGATCAGCTTATGATTTTTGTCAAAAATCACACTGGTAACAACTTCGCAAGTACATGGCTGATAGGTAATTCCAAGATCCTTCTCATTTTTTCCCCATATTGCTTTCATTTCGCCGCTCTCTGCCTGTATACTCTCCAGATTTACAATAATTCTTGCCTCTTTGTTCTTATAACGGTTGTCTGCTTTTTCAGAGAGATAGTAGCTGTCCATCAGAGGCTTTTTCGTGGTTTTTCCTGCCGGCAATACATCCTTATAGTACCAGTAGCCGTCCTCACACAGCTTCCAGAGATCGGTGTTGTAATGAATTTCGATCATCTCAGGAGCCAGTTCCCGATTTTCCAGAAACTGACCGGTTTCACTGATACTCCCAAACACTCTTCCAATTTTTATCCGGACAAAGGAATCCACAGTTCCTTCATTTTTTATATTTACCTCTTTCACCACTTTCTGTCCCGGATCTACATGATCTGGCCTTACATAATTTTCCTGTATGGAATTTTTGTAAGAGGACATGGACAGCAGATTTACTGCATATTCAGATACATTCCAGGCAGCCAGCGCAGTACCGCATGCAAGCAGCAGTACTGCCACCACAGTTATGCAGATACTTGTGCACTTATGCTTCTTCATGGTATCTCTTCCTTTCTGATCAGTTCTCACTGCCGCGGTTTATTTCCTGCAAGGTTCCTCCTTTAATTTCTTCATCCAACATGCGGTAAGCTTCTGACTGGGTAGCAAATCCTTTGCTCTGAATTGCCTGTGCTGTTACTTTCAGCTGATAATTTCCAACTTTCTGCATCTGTGTCTGGTTCCAGTCTGTAGGAATCGCAATATTGGTAAACAGGGTAGACTCCTCTCCAATATTTAAAATTCCATCCCCTTTTGCTCCCATATAATTGAAAACAAGTTTTGAAGCAGTGGAGCGTGCCGTGTCCTTTGTCCACAATGGATTTACCATTGGATAGGCTGCCAGCTGTGCAAGGTTGTAGCCAGGAATCCTATCCTGAATCAGTCCGGTAGCCTTACCTTCTTTTTTGTCATATCCACCGGTAAAAGTCTTATCAAAATAAATGGTTTTATAAATCAGATTCAACGCCTGATCGTCTGTGATCGGTGTCCCCTGACTATTCAGAATGTCCACACTCATTCTCACATAACAGGGCTCGTCCCCGTTTTTGTCGGAGGTGATGTTCTTTACAGTTGGATTTTTGTATACCGTGTATCCCGGATACATATTCTTTCCATCGTTTTCATTTGGATCCCAGTCCGGTTCTTTCAGACCAATATCAAGGTCCCCTGTGGTAAAAACATTGGTCTGCACAGAATTTTCCGTGAAATAAGCCATTGTGTTTCCAATTCCAAATAACATGGCATATGAAAGTACTCCCGCAAATAATACATTTCTTTTTCCTCTGCTCATTTTCATATTTTCTCTTCCTTTCTCTCATTAAAAATGAAACAATCCTGCTTCATACGCACTTTTTGGATTGTTAAGACCAAAATATTCTTCTCCTGTCATCTGCTGAAGAATCTGTCCGGAAATCTTAATTTCCACCCCGCCCATTTCCTGAATCCAGGTCTGCCTGCGGTTATTTACCTTTTTATCCACCCAGACCTTTGTAAATAGAGGAACAGTTGTTTCTCCTGTACCATTCAGGTTCCTTTTCAAAACTTTCGAGTAGTAAAAATACTGTACAGGGTCTGTCTTTTTCTGATCAGCAAATCGCACCCATTCTCCTTTAGCGGCATCATCACTGTTATAATCAATGGTATAAACCTGGACTACTTTTTCCATATCCTGAGCGCTTAAGACTTTTCCTCTTTTGCTCTTATCCGGGCAATTCTGACTGTAAACGAACTCACATTTCAATGCTGCAAGCTCATTCATATTCAGTTCTGATGTATTGGTTATCTGAGGATCTTTTGCAACAGAAGAACCTGGAACAGTAAGTAATCCTTTCTGTGGATTCCATGACGGCTCTGTAAGAACTGCATCCAGGCCTTTTTCCCCGGCAAATGTCAGCCTGTTTGCAACTTGTCCTGTGTCACCAAGATAAGCAAGTGTGCCGCCAGTTCCCACAGCCAGACATAACCCGGTTCCAAAGATCAGTGCTGCCTTTTTCATTTTTTTCATGTGCACCTCCTTACAGTCTTGCAAAGGCTTCTTCCGGAGAAGAAAATCCTTCGCTCTGAACCGACTCTTCATACACAAGAATATCAAATGGAACTAAATCTTCTTTTTTTACTATGTTTTTTATAACAATATTATCAAAAACCGTATCTGTTCGCTGTCCTGGCTGAAGCTGTTTCTGATAATAATAGTATCCGTCTTCTCCTGTTTTCCAACTGTCTTTTATCTTAAGAGGCTCACACTGCGCCTGTGCATCCAGATTGCTGAATACTACCCTGACCCGGACATATACCGGAATCACAGAATCATTTACAATACATGGCTTTTTCTTTATGACCGATCCTGGTCCAGGATCGGCCGGAGGATCAAACTCTTCTTCAATGTGTGTCTTATTCTCCACTATCTTTATCCTGTTAACAGTTTCCTGGCGGTCAATTAAATAGGCATACACCATAGAACCTGCTGCTCCCGCCAAAAGGCAGAACGCTAGTACAAACAGCATCCATTTCTTTCTCATGGATCAATCACGGCAGGAACCGTTCCTGCTTACTCCTTTCCTCCTGGAATTTCTGTTATTTTGCAGACCTGCTGCAAAACAGCTACTGCTCAAAAAGACCAGTAACCATAAAATCAGCACATGGGTACCACCTCCTTTACAAAGAACCAGAACGGTCATATCTGTCATTAGGGATTTTTTCGAAAATTAAATAGTAAAAAGAATAAAAGATTTGATTTATAAATACATCTGAGATCAGTGAAATAAATAGAAACTATAATTATTAATATTTTAACAATTTCTAAGATACAATAATTAATTAAATGGATTTTAATAACTGAATTAACAAATTTGAATTAAAGATTAAATTGACGCGTCTTCTGTGACGCATTGATTAATTGATATGATAACATGTTTTTTGAAAAAGTCAATACAGGAAATAGAATTTTTCTATTTCCTGTACCAGCTCCTGGACTAGAAAAGGCTCTAGCTTATTACCTCGCGGATTTTGGAGCGGATTCTCTGCAGAGCATTATCAACAGATTTTGGAGATTTATTCAGGATTCCTCCAATTTCCACATATCCTTTTCCCTTCAGATACAAATCCAGCACTTTATTTTCCATAGGACTTAAATAATCTGAAATTCTTTTCCGAAGATCCTCTGTAGTCTCCTGATCAATAATGATAGATTCCGGATTCTCCACGCTCAGTTCCCAGATTGGACTGCTTTCATCCTCCTGATTCAACGATACATAGGAATTCAGAGGCTGGTGCTTCTGGCGGTTAGAATTCTGAATGGCACTGTATATCTGCCTGTCAATACACACTCTGGCAAAAGTTGCAAAAGATGCCTCCTTATCTGTCTGAAAATCCCGGACTGCTTTAAACAAACCGATCATTCCTTCCTGAATCAGGTCATCTGTATCTCCTCCGATGAGGAACATGGCCCGGGCTTTCTGACGCACCAGTCCCTTATATTTCTCCATCAGATAATCTTCTATGGCTGTCTCTCCAGCCCGCAGACGGGCAATCAGTTCTTCATCACTTACACCATCGAACTTTCCCATATTTCCTCCGGATTTTATTTCATTCTCTGGCGAACCACCTCATAGGCAAGGATTCCTGCTGCAACAGACGCATTCAGAGAATCAATATCTCCCTTCATAGGAATAGCTGCCACAAAGTCACATTTTTCCTTTACAAGACGACTCACGCCCTCTCCCTCATTTCCGATTACCACACCCATAGGACCGGTAAGATTCAGATTGTACATCAGATCTCCGCCCATATCTGCGCATACAAACCACATACCCTCTTTTTTCAGCTCTTCGATGGTCTGTCCAAGATTAGATACCTTGGCAACTGGTGTGTAGTTCAAAGCCCCTGCAGAAGTTTTTGCAACTGTTGATGTAAGCCCTGCCGCATGTCTTTTCGGAATGATAACACCATGTGCGCCTGCAAGGTTGGCAGTACGGATAATAGCTCCCAGATTATGGGGATCTTCGATATCATCAAGAAGAAAAATGAAAGGTGCTTCTCCTTTTTCCTTTGCTTTATTTAAAATATCCTCAACTGTGGAATATTCATATGCAGCCACCTGCGCGATCACGCCCTGATGGGCGCCTATCTCGCTTAACTGATCCAGACGCTCTTTCTGTACAAAATTAATGATCGTATCTTTTTTTCTTGCCTCACGGATAATGGTGCGTACTGGTCCATCCTGGCATCTGTCCAGAACAAAAAGCTTGTCCACGCATTTTCCTGAGCGAAATGCCTCTAATACCGCATTTCTTCCTTCAATCTGCTCGCTCATTTGCAGCCTCCTGTCTCTTATTGCCTTTGTAAAATCATTGCTGTTGTTCTTTATAAATTCTCTTCCGGAATTCCTTTTCTCACCAGTTCCACAATTCTGGAATAATCTTCTTTCAGGTACAAATATCCCATCAGTGCCTCAAAGCCTGTAGCCCTGCGGTAATCTGCCATTGTAGCATGCTTGGCCATTGTAGGGGAATGTGCATTTCTGCCTCTTTTATAGACAGCCAGTTCTTCTTCTGTAAGATCAGGTTCCAGAAGCTCCATCATCTTTGACTGCGCTCCTGCCTTTACCAGGCTGCTGGCCTTTTTATGAAGCTGATTCACCGGACAGTTGCCTTTTTTAACAAGGATTGTCCGGATCACCAGTTCATAAACACCATCTCCAATATAAGCCAGTGTCAGCGGGGAATAGGTTCGCAGATCCCTGTCTTTCAGTTCAAACAGTTCTTTTAATTCACTTAAGCCCGTTTCCATTTTACTCCTTCACGTGTATCTTTAAGAATGATTCCCTTTGCAAGGAGTTCATCACGAATCTCATCTGCTCTTGCAAAATTCTTTGCCTTTCTTGCCTCCTGGCGCTCTGCAATCAGATCTTCGATTTCTTTATCCAGAATTTCTTCTTTCTTCACAGCAACAAGTCCAAGCACATCACAAAGCTTCACAAGAATTTCAAGAATTCCTTCTGCAAAAGCGGCGCTGCTTTCTTCTGTTACATTTGTATTGGCAAATTTGACCAGTTCAAATACAGCTGCAAGCGCATCAGCTGTGTTGAAATCGTCTTCCATTGCTTCTTCAAATTTCTTTACATATCCTTCTGCCTCTGCAAGAAGTTTCTTCTCAGCCTCAGTAAGTTCAACAGCAGATGCCTTCTCCTTACGGTCTTTCAGGCGTCCTGCTGCCTCTGTAATTCTCTCAAGGGCATTCTTGGAAGACTCCATAAGGTCAGCACTAAAGTTCAGCGGACTTCTGTAGTGTGCATTCAGCATGAAGAAACGAAGCACCTGCAGATCATACTGCTCGCTGATCTCACGCACAGTACGGAAGTTTCCAAGGGACTTGGACATTTTACGGTTATCAATATTCAGGAACGCATTGTGCATCCAGTATCTTGCAAAAATTTTATCATTGCAGCACTCGCTCTGTGCAATTTCATTCTCGTGATGCGGGAAAATAAGATCCTCACCACCGGCATGGATATCGATCTCATCTCCAAGATATTTCTTAGACATAACAGAGCACTCAATATGCCAGCCCGGACGGCCATCGCACCACGGAGAAGTCCAGTATGGTTCCCCTTCTTTCTTCGGTTTCCAGAGTACGAAATCCAGCGGATCTTCTTTCTGGTCCTCTCCTGATACCTGAAGTGCACGGAATCCAGATTGCAGGTCATCCAGGTTTTTGTGGGAAAGCTTTCCATATTCTTTAAATTTCTTTACACGGAAATATACAGTTCCGTCTGCCACTGCATAAGCATATCCTTTATCCACAAGAGTCTGAATCATGCTGATCATGCCGTCAATTTCCTGAGTTGCCTGAGGATGTGTAGTAGCAGGTTTCACGTTCATTCCTGCCATATCCTTTTTGCACTCTTCAATATATCTCTGGGAAATTTCTTCTGCGGAAACTCCCTCTTCGATTGCTTTCTTGATAATTTTGTCATCTACGTCTGTAAAGTTGGATACATAGTTTACTTCGTATCCTTTATATTCCAGATAACGGCGGACTGTATCAAAAATGATCATTGGACGTGCATTACCAATATGAATCAGGTTGTATACAGTAGGTCCGCAGACATACATTTTTACCTTTCCCTCTTCAAGGGGTACAAATTCCTCTTTCTGACGGGTCAGCGTATTAAAAATCTTCATTTTATTTCTCCCTCCGGTCAATTTCTCTAAATGTTATTTCGCAGCTGCGCACAACAACATTATTTCTTGTATAAAAGGCAGACTGCCTGGGAAGCAATTCCCTCTTCTCTTCCGGTAAAACCCAGCTTCTCCTCTGTGGTAGCCTTGATATTCAGACAGTCAGGCTCCATATGCAACGCTTTCGCAATGTTCTCCTTCATCTGTGGAATATGAGGTGCCATCTTCGGCTTCTGGGCAATGATCACAGCGTCAATATTTCCTACACCATATCCTTTTTTTTCCAGAAGAGAGGCTACATGTTCCAACAACTTTACGCTGGAAATCCCCTCGTATGCCGGATCTGTATCTGGAAAATGCTGTCCAATATCACCAAGAGCTGCTGCTCCCAAAAGAGCATCCATAATCGCATGAATCAGTACATCTGCATCTGAATGTCCCAGCAGGCCTTTCTCCCACGGTATCTTCACACCGCCAAGGATCAGATTCCGGTTCTCTGTCAGTCTGTGTACATCATATCCCATTCCCACTTTCATAAGATTATCCACATTTCGTCCCTGCCTTTCTTCTTGAAAGGGATTTTCCTGCATAGCAAAAAATCCCCATGCTATCGTTCGCTATTATACATGATTTCCAATTAAAAAGCAATCCGTCAACAGTTTAATATGCCAGGGATTTCTGTCTGACATTCCAGACTGCGTTGCAACAGAATTCTGCACAATTTTTATTTATGACAAAGGCCTCCCGGGTGAACCCCAGAAGGCCTGACAATATGTATTCTAAATATTTGCATATCTTTAAATACAAAAACTATATAAATTTTTGATTATCTTTTCATAAGTTGGTAAATGTCGGTTTAGCCTGTATTTATGGGCTTTTCCGACGTTTTTTGTTTCGGAAGATACCTTGCATATCTCGGCATTTCTAGGTATGAAATTGCAATCAAAAGTAGTAAAAGTGTAGTAAAACATTCCTTTTACTACTTATGCAATCAGCCTTTCCATTTCCGATTTTGCGGAATCGAATGTAGCATGGGCGTAATAGTTCAATGTCATGCTGATGTTTGAATGACCCATGATGTACTGTAATGCTTTCGGGTTCATTCCTGCGTTGGCAAAGCGTGTACAAAACGTATGTCTTAGAGTATGGGGAGTGATGTTTGGTAATTCTTCCTCATGGTACTTGTTATATTTCTTCACAAGACCTTTTAACATACCCGTATAATTACACGCCACCTTTGGATAGCCATTCTGATTGAGGAACAGGAAGTTCCTGTAACCGTCAATGATAATCGGCTCAGCCTTTCCACGGTTTTTAATTACCCGTTTCAATGCCTGATAGACGTTCTCGCTCATTGGAATCTGTCTGACACCGTTTTTTGTTTTTGGAGTTTCAATGTAATAGCCGACCTGTGAATCTTTCAATAACTGATGGTCTACATTGATTATCCTGTTTTCAAAATCCAGATTGTCAGTTAATCCGCAAAACTCAGAAATGCGAAGTCCAGTTCCCAACAGTATGATAATTTCATCAACATACTTCTGGTAGACCTTATCACTTCTTGCAAAGTCCAGCAGCTTTTCTTCCTGCTCCTGTGTCAATGCCGCCTTTGGTTCTGTATCATCTTCCAGAACGGTATTCAAGGCGAAGTTAAACGGATTCTTTCTGATACAATCGTCCTCGATTGCTGTGTAAAACGCTGCTTTCAGAGAACGCTTGTAATTGCTGATAGTCTTATAGGCAAAGCCTTTCTCATTCATTCTGATTACCCATTCTTTAGCGTCCGACAGCTTCACGCTGTCAATGCTCCTAGCTCCGAGTGAATCATTTTTCAGAATGTTCATAAGGTGCTGGCGACCTTTTTCCGTGTTACGCTTGACATTCTTTCTATGACCTATCTGCTTTTCATAAAGCTGGCAGACCGTCATTTTCTTACCGATTGTGTCGATACCGTCGTCAAGGTCTTTCTGTATCTCTTTGACCTTTTCCCTCAATGAAATATCGTCACGTTTTCCTGCTGGTGTCTTATCCGTGGCAGTTAATTTCCAAGCATACACGAATTGCGGTTTACCGTTTGCGTCCATGTATTTATATGCGTATCTTCCGTCTTTTCTCTGGCTCTCTCCAGTTCTTAAAATGCGACCTTTATTATCCCGTCTTTTCTCTGACATGATGTAAAGCTCCTTTCCATACTGGAATGAGCCTTGATACGATATATATATATTATACCATATTTTCGGCTGTTTTTCATCATATTACGTCCAGAGAATCAATGATTTTTTCAAATTGTTTACGCTTTATCTGGACACGGTTTCCATTCATAATCACCCAGCTTGCGGTCTGGTTTTCCTCCGCAATCTTACGCAGTTTCTTTTCCCCGATACGGAAATATTTTGACGCTTCTTCAATGGTAAGCGTGTATTTTTCCCAGATAGGCACATCAGTATTATTATTCATAATGCAGCACCTCCTTTACTGTGTGTCATAAGAAGCAGGTAGATGGCTCTGGCAAGCTCCACAAGACTTTCACCTTTCCCATTCTGATGGGTGAACCGTGTCATACGGGTGTATCATTATCCAGATATACAGGTCATGGCTGCAACCTTTCCAACAGTTGCCTGCGGAACATTACAGGAATCGCTCACTTTATATCAAAAGGTCATGGCGTGCAATTTCCACTGGCTCGCTGCATATCTAACGTATCTATCTGCTTTATTCAGTTGTCAAAGAACCCTTGACTGTATTTGCCAGTCTGTGAAAACCCACTATCTGAAATAATGGACTTTCATAGATTGACAAGCGGAGCAGGGGAAAGGGGTAAAAGCTCCGCCCGTCAGAATGGTTAAATTACAATAATCTCAAAGTTTGCAATCATATCCATGACCGCCGCCTGTATTCTGCCTTTCAATTCAGAATCCACCACCATATAGACATTTCCATATTCGTCATATAACTGGCGTAAGCTCAACTTTGATATGTAACTGTCATAGAATTTCAAGATTTCCTGTATGGCAGCTTCATCACCATTGGTAGCCGCCACAATCACAGCAAAAGGTATGTGTTTCTGGTTGTTGTCCACGGTTATTCCTCCTCCATCATTTTTCGTAATTCTTCCAGAGTGCTTGTCCTGTGGCGGTAAACAGTGGTGCGTACCACGTTCATAAGCTCTCCGATTTCTGCGTCAGACATATCCATAAAGTATGACAACAAAATGATATTGCGTTTTCTCTCTGGTAAACATTTGAGTGCTTTGCTTAACTGGTCGTCAGATACCTGTACTTCCATGCCAAGAACATTGAACGCTGTATAATCGCTGGAATACCTGTCATAAACGCCAGCCTTATTCAATTCCAAATCCGAAATCTCGGAGAATGGAACTTCATGCTGCAAGCGTCTTGAAATACCACGTTTATACTTCAACGCTGCTCTTTTAATGACTTTCTTCGTAAGGCAATCAAACTGTGCTTGAATCGCCTGCTCGAAAGAAGATGACTTCATAGTTTTTCACCTCCTTTCTGCGTGAGAGTAGATGAGGGTTGTTTTCCCTCTATCCCCCTTTCCGCACAGTAGCTACCCACGCAGCAGCTATTTGTTGCGTTTTCAGAAAAGAATTTGAAAAAACTTTTTAAACAGCAAAAAAGCACAAGAGCATGAAAGAAATGCTGTTCTTGTGCTTTAATAATTGTTCCTGCTATGTAATGTAAAAAACCACATTCAAGGGTATATTGTGCCACTTTGAAAGCTAAGATTTTTTTGACAATAACGGATATATCAAAAATTGTCGGTTACACAGGTCTATCAATGCGGCTACCTCCCAGAGCCGCTAAACCAAAACCAATATACTGTTTTTCGCTGATGGAAAAAGAAAACGGCGGCTTTCCAAACCGCCATCTAAACAAAGATAATTTTTTGACATGCAAAAACGGTACTGTCGATAACGGTTTTTTTTATTTACCGCTATGCAGCACTATTGTTAATTACTTTACGCATAATAGGAACTGACAAACCATATGATACGTTTTTCTATACCTGTTAGAAAATCAACAGGAACAGTAAAATGTAGTGAGGTGATTACATATGCGTAAAAAAGAAGATAAGTACGATTTTAGAGCTTTTGGTCTTGCAATCAAAGAAGCTCGTATGAAACAAGGTCTTACCCGTGAACAGGTGGGAGCTATGATTGAGATTGACCCACGTTATCTGACAAATATTGAAAACAAAGGGCAGCACCCAAGTTTACAGGTATTCTATGACCTTGTTCATTTATTGAATGTATCAGCAGACGCTTTTTTCCTGCCTGCTTCTGATCTGGTGAAAAGTACCAGAAGAATGCAGTTGGAAAGACAGCTTGATAACTTGTCTGATAAGGATTTAGTTATCATGGAAAGTGTTGCTGATGGTATCCTAAAATCTAAGAAAGTGGAGGATTGATTTTCCTCCACTTTCTTAGCAAACATTACTTTATTGATATTGTTCCACTGTCGCTCATAACTGATAAAGAACATTTTCCCTTACCAATACTTCCCTGTTTACAACCTGCGGTGTCAGTAGTAGATTTAGCATTTTGAAGTTGCATTGTAACATCATCTGAACCACTGGATACATTATAAGATAAATTGTCTGGCTGTGTTTCATGCGATATAGTTATATCGCCAGAACCTGTTTCTATGGATAGAGAAGTATAATCGCTTATACCACTTATATTTACTTCGCCAGCGTCAGTTAAAATTGCAGCTTTTTTGGTAACAGTCTTTTTAACGTTAACATATGCTGATTTTGTCTGAATATCACAATCAGAGCATGAACTGCCTGTAATCTTAATATCACCTGAATCTAAACCTATTTTAGCGTTTTCTATAACCAAATCTGACATAGATACATAACCAGAATCATTTTCCATAGTAAAATCAGAAAGATTGACAGCTTCAATTTCCATATCACCAGAACCATTGTTAATATCCAATGGCAGCACAGTGTTTTTCGGAATATAAAGAGTAATTTTGCCAGCTTTTCCAAAGGAAAATTGTGTTGCAATATTTTTAGAGGAAGTCGTATCCTGTTGTATAACTAATTGACTTTCATTTTGTAATATCTGTATATTACTAACCCCATCTTCAATTTTTCCATCATAACTAACGTGAATTTTATCATCGCTAGAAGCCAATATTTTTAAATTCCATGAAGAATTATTTATAACTATTTCAGAAATATCATTAGTAGAAAATTCTTTTTCGGAATCAACTTTCTGTCCGTTTCCACAACCAGTCATGCAGAAACTTAGTCCTAAGACCCCTATTAAGAATAATTTTTTTATACTCATACGCACCCCCTATAGTAAATCTTTACTTTCTGCATTATATACTGACAAAACAGCAAAGCCTAAAGATATAATAGTTAAGACAATAGGGAATATTGCGTTATTTGCTAATGTGAAGTCACCAACATTCGCTTGAGTGAGGAAAATAAGTAAAAATGATGTAATAATAGTTGCCTTTGAGGACTTCATTGCCATTCCCACAAACAAAGCGATAAAACTCATACTCACAATTACTACTGATTTAAGTATCAGTTGAATATAGAATGATAAACTGCCAATATCAAAATCAATAGCAAAAGACGATTGCATGAATTTAGCTCCGATAAATACACACATATAGATAGCTAATTTTGTTAATATCAAAGCAACAAAATTAAATGACCATACAGCCAGCATTTGAGAAGCTAATATTTTTTGTCGTTTAATGGGATAAGAAAACATTAAATTCATAGTCTTATTTTTGTAGGCACTTACAATAAATGACGCTAACATCACACTGGTAAAAATAAGAAATGTCATGCTTGTAAACAATTCTATAGGTGAGGAAATTGTATTTGTTCCCGGAGCAGCGTCCAGTGTTCCGTCTGGGTCATTCGCAATACCTAAAAATGCCAGTGCAAAAACAAATAAGCAAAGCAGAGCAGCCATAATAATCGCATTGCGGATATATTTTCCAATGTTGTTTTTCTTCCATTCAAGTTTGATTAACTTTAACATTATTTTCCCACCTCCGCTGTCATTTTTAAGAAATAATCTTCCAATGTTTCTGTGTGCTTATTGATAGAGATTATCTCTACATCATTCAACATCAGCTCTTTTGAAATTTCTTGTGTAGTAACATTTACCTCATATATGCGGATTTTTAAATCATCAATAATCTTGAAGTTATTCAATTCCATCTTTTCAGCCAGTACGTAAGCAGCTTTTTTGGTGTCTGTGGCAGCAAGTTCGATATAGGCTGTGTTCATTTCAGAAATTTCTTTCATGGAAATTTCTTTCATCATTTTCCCATGATTGATAACACCGATTGTATCTGCAATACTCTCAATCTCAGAAAGAAGATGGCTGGATATAATCAATGTAATACCATACTCTGAGCATAGCATTTTGAATAAATCTCTGAGTTGTTTCATTCCAGCAGGGTCTAATCCATTTGTTGGTTCATCAAGAACAACTAACTCTGGTTTACACAAAATTGCACGGGCAATACCTAACCTTTGTTTCATTCCCAAAGAATAGCTTTTTACTGGTTTATTTGCTGCTTCTCTAAGATTAAGCATTTCCAAAACTTCATCAATACTACCTTTGTTATAATATCCCATGTATTCACAATGAAGCTGCAAATTATCTTTTCCGCTCATATGTTCATAAAATGTAGGAAATTCTATAATACTTCCCATACGCTTTAATACTTCATAAGAAGTTGTTTCCAACGTTTTTCCGAAAAGCTCAACAGTTCCTTTGGTTGGTTTCCAAAGGTTTGTAATCATTTTCATCACCGTAGTTTTTCCAGCTCCATTAGGACCTAAGAATCCGTAGATTTCTCCTTTTTTTACATGGATATTCACATCAGTAACTAATTCTTTGCCATCTATGATTTTTGTTAGATGGTTAGTTTGCAAAATGTAAGACATATTTCATTGCCTCCTTTCTGAATATCATTGTAATAGTATAGATTTTCAAAACTCTTGACTAATTCTTACGAATTTCTTTCGTGGCATATTTAGTAGCTTATTTTTTTCAATTTTACAGTAAAAGTAGTTTTGATATTTGGTATACTATCTAAGAAAATATCTCCGTCTAACTGTACTGCAAGATTCTTAGCGATAGTCAAACCAAGACCGTTTCCTTGTATTTCACGATTTCTGGAATCTTCCATTGTATATAGACGGTCAAATACGTTAGAAGCAAATTCCTTTTTTATTCCTTTTCCTTTATCGGTTACATCAATATAAACATTTGCCTTATCTTCACGTAAAAATATCCCCAAATATTTACCGTCATTTCCATAACGTATTACATTAGATATTAAATTGAAAAGGATTCTTTGAAGTGCGTCTTTGTCACCTTGTACGAAAATTGTTGTTTCGGGAATTGATATATCAACGGTAAAATCTTTTTGCAATAAAATATCATAGAAACTTAATACGTTTTCTCTGCATAGTTCGTTAATGTTAATTTTGCAGAGATTTATATTTGTGTCGCCAGCTTCTAATTTTGCAAGAGTAAAAAACTGATTGATTAAGTCCATTACCTGTTTTGCCTTTGATTCTACTTTCTTTAACATTTCATTATCTGCATTGCCAAGACGCAATATTTCTAAATATCCTAATATGACAGTTAAAGGCGTTTTTATATCATGGGAGATATTTGCCAACATTTTCTTTGAAGAAATTTCTTCTCTTTTAAAGTCAGCTTTTATCTTTTGACGGTCAATCAAAAGACGGTTAATTTGTCCACCCAATTCCATTAAAACCTTATTGTCTGTGAATACCATAACTTTTTCGTCGCTACCAGTTTCTAAAATTTCTTCTAACTTCTCACTTATTTGTTTTAATTTCGTTTGTATTCCTCTGGTGAATACGAAGCGTTGATACATAATAATGAGAAGCAACATAATAATCGTAAGCACCAAAAAGAAAATAATTGTTTTATCACTCATTCTTTAAAATCTCCTAACTTATATCCGATTCCCCAGACAGTAATAATATATTGTGGGTCACGGGGGTTATCTTCGATTTTAGTTCTTAGTCTGCTGATATGAACATTTACAGCATTTTCATCACCTAAATATGCGTCATTCCATACAAGGGAATAAATCTGTTCCTTTGTGTATACTTTTTTCGGATTCTGTAATAATAACTTTAAAATTTCAAATTCTTTTGCAGTAAGTTCAATTTCTTTTCCATTTTTCTTTACAGAGTAATCATTAAGATTCATGCTAAGAACGCCTTGTGTAATAACTGGCTGTTCCATAGAAGTACCCATAGCGTATTGTGTACTTCTTCTGATATTTGCCTTAATTCGTGCCAATACT
This sequence comes from Ruminococcus sp. RTP21484sp1_RTP21281st1_A8_RTP21281_210402, assembly GCF_040914025.1. Classification (NCBI taxonomy): domain Bacteria; kingdom Bacillati; phylum Bacillota; class Clostridia; order Eubacteriales; family Oscillospiraceae; genus Ruminococcus; species Ruminococcus sp. RTP21484sp1_RTP21281st1_A8_RTP21281_210402. The sequence continues at coordinate 89,118 of NZ_JBCPGE010000004.1, read as the reverse complement.
TCTGTGACAGAAAAAGGCTTTGTAATATAATCATCTGCTCCCAATCCCAAGCCAAGCGTTTTATCAGAATCAGTATCTTTTGCAGAAATAATAATGATAGGTACTGTGTTATGTTCTCTGATTTTACTCATAACCTCTATACCATTCATTTTTGGTATCATTAAATCAAGTAATACCAAACTAAAATTATCTGAAAAGAATTTTTCACAAGCACTTTCCCCATCTAACGCTGTGATAACTTCAAAATTTTCTGTTATCAAAAAATTTTTTAGCATTGTACTAATTTCTATATCATCTTCAACTAATAATATTTTCATTTTGCTTTACCTCCATTTTCACAATTACTTTTAATTATATTGCGTTCATTTGGAATAGGCAAATAATATTGTTATTTCAACTACAAAAAGGCTTGCAGATCATACAAGTATGAAGTACAAGCCTTTCATCATATTATCCTACAATCTTCCAGTTACTATCTTTTTGCAGCGTCAAATCAAACTGTGAAATCTGTGTTGCCTTTGTTCTCTGGTCGAGGTATTTCACAGATACCGATACCTTGACCTGTTCCCCGTCCTTGATGAAGATAGGATTTACCAGCTCCGAAAACAGATAATCACAGTTTACAGGTTCAAGCACATTCCCAGATACATAGTAGGCAAGCTCTTTTTCCGTAGCGGTAGGGTACAGCTTGAAGAATGTTTCCAAAAACTCTGTCACTTCCTCTGTAGTGGCAGCGTCCACCGTACCGTCAGATTCCTTTGCCTTTGGTTCATAGCTGGATTTTTTCGGAGTGCTGCTGATGGTCGGATTCTGTGTGATAACCATGTTTCCGTCACTATCTACATGAACCACCACCATATAAGCGGAAGTATAACCGATTGATGTTTCACCCTCTGTTACCGTCTGCTCTACGGAGTAGACAACGATAAAGTCGTCCGTTCCAGCCTGTTCAATATCCCAAATATTTACGTCCGTAACCGCCACGCTTGTAGGTATATCTGCACGGACAGTATCAACATTCAAATCCTGCAAACTCTTTGTCAGATAGTTATTGATTGCTGCGGTTCTTTTATCAATGGATTCCTGCGTGTTGCTCCAAGAATAGTAGGACTTCGCAAAGGCTCTGACAAAGTTCTCTATCTTGTTGGTATCAACGATACGTTGTTCAATGACTTCTTTCTCATGTACCGTGTGCATATCAATAGCGGTGAAATTCTTATATACCCCAAAGCTAACACTTGCAATCAGCACCAGCCATAAGGCAATCACGGTTTTCTTATGTGTGCCTATTTTCATCACAGGCACGTGTTTTTCTTTTTTTGGTTTCGATTCCTTGTCCTTTTTCTTAAATATCATAGTACCATTCCTTTCTTAGTTTGTTTTTACCCGTCCAGCACCAATCAGGTGTTGCTGCCAGTACGAGCCTGTTAAATCTGCATATCCGATAGGGTCGCCAGCGTGATACATTCTGTTGTTTCCTGCATAGATACCGACGTGTGTTACATATGTTCCAGCGTTATAGGTCGAGTGGAAGAATACCAAATCACCAGCTTTCGCCTGTGATAATGGTATGTGCTGTGTAGCGTCATACTGTGCCTGTGCGGTACGGGGTAAGCTGATACCAGCCTTTCCATAGCACCACTGAACCAGACCAGAACAATCAAAGCTGGTGTTTGGATTGCTGCCGCCAAAGACATATTTCCAGCCTTGATACTTCAACGCTTCATTGAAGATTGCCTGTGCAGTAGCGTCACTGAAACTGGGAACAGCTAAATATTGGTTCACCAGACGGACATAAAACATATTCCCGTACTTATAACGCCAGCCGCCATTTTCCTTAATGGCAATCTCATTTTTATAGGTGACTTTGACACCGCCCGATTTATCCCTTGCAAAGCTCACCGCTAAATCAAAAGTATATTTCTTGCCATGACTGGCAACGTAATCAATGAAGCCGCCGCCATAGTTATAGGCTTGTACCACCGTGTTAATATCACAGCCTTTTGCTTCAGCGGATTTCAGAAGTTCCGAGAAGTATTTACACCCCTGTTTGATGGATTCCTCCGTGGAAAGGGAATTAGGTGGCAAGCCGAGTGATTCTGACGATTGCATAACGTCCGCTACCGTGCCGCCAGATTCCACCTGCATAATCGCAAGCAGATAATTCACGTAGTCTGGGATTCCGTATTCTTTCGCATATTTTTCCACCGTCGGCTGATGTTTCAGCACTTCCTCTGATAAGTTCAATCCAGAAAAATCAAAATGGGAAGTGCTGCTTTCTTCATCATCAGCGGTCACGATAAACAGGAACAGAAGCAAACTGATAATCACCGTGAAAATCCCACCGAATACCGCTAAATGCCTTAACCTCATTTCTTACTTCCTTTCCTGTGGGCGGTCTTGTTCACGGTGGATTTTGTGACATTCTTTTTCTGTGTGGTCTTTGTCTGCTTCTGGCGTTGCACGGTCTGACGGGTAGAATTGACAACAGGAGCAGATTGTTTGTTTGCCGATGGTGATGAAGATTCTCTGATAACCTGTGTCCTTACATTATCCTGTTGCTTCATAACAGGCTCTTTCTTTACAGAAGATTGCTCCCTTGTAACAGTGGCAGGACGTTCCTTGACCGTTTGCTCCTGCTTAGAAGCTGCCGCCTGTGGAGCTGCTTTTGCAGATACAGGCGTTGTCACTGGTCGCTCATGCACAGGGGCAGTTCCTTTTGTCACTGATCCTGTGCTTTGCTTCGCTTTTTCCAGTTCCATACGTTTTTCCGCAACCGTCTGTCGGTGCTTATCCTGCTTTTCTGCACGACCCTGTTTTCTGGTCGCTTTTTCTTCCACAATGCCACGCTTGAAGTCGGATACATTTTCCTGTATCTGGCTTACGCCGCTATGTACCGCATACTGTGCCTGTGTCGGTATATCCTTTACCTGCTGCTTGACAGATTGTGCCTTATCCTTGATACGGTCTTTACTGTCAAGGACAGCTCCGACCTTTGCCCCAGCACGTTTTCCCAAGCTGGAAGTATCAGAGCTTTGGGTATCATGGTTCGGTCTGCTATGGTTTCCTGTATCAGCCTTGCGGCTGTTAGAAGCTATTGCAGCACCAGCGACACCCCCAGCAGCACCAGCCGCAACCGTTCTTCCGATTTTTCTCTCCAACCGTCTTGCCCTGCGGTTAAGGAACATATAAGGTCGTCGCATGATTCGTCTGCCAACCTGCTGTGTATCGTTTGCCTGTAAGCTGAACATGGACATTAAATCCCCCAGCTTCATGTAAATACCAGCAAAAGTGACTATCTGTAAAAATGCCACCATGAAGAACGGATAACCAGAAGAAATTGAGTAAAACATGGTAGAGATACTAAAGGCTGTGGTGATAATCAGCGTAATACCAGCTCGGAGCATGATAGTGTTAAACAGCTTTGTAAGTGCCTTTTTCGCCATGCCCTCATAGGTCGGTATCATGGATAAAATAAAGCTAACAGGCAGGAACATAGCGTAAATAATAAATAGCACTTGTGAGAAAATCATCATGCCTGTAAGCAGGAATACAAAGATAGAGATTCCGATATTGAAGATAAACAGAAATACCACCGTTCCCAATCGGCTCATGGTCTTTGTGACACTTAAATTTGCATTATCCCTGTCCTCGATTTCATCAACAACAACGTCCTCTCTGTCGTCTGTGTCTGGACTTGCCGATAACAGGCTTTCCACACGGTCAGCACCAAGCGTTTCTATATCTGATTCCCCATACTGTAACAGCAGCCACGGTTGTTTCACCTGTATGGAAAACAGGCTGTCCCTTATCAAATCCACGCTGTCTTTTCCCTTGCTGTTGGAATCGGGCAGCACAATCTTTGTTCCGAGCGATAAAGCCGAGCTGCTTATATCAGCGGAAAAGTCATTGATTTTACTGATATAGTTTGGAGCGTAGGCAATAAAGGACGCTGACAGGATAAACACCACAAGGAAATTGATTACCGCATGAACCGCCTTTGTGGTTTCCCTCTTGATAAGTCCTGTGTAGGCAACATAGATACCCATTACCAGAATGAGGATAAGCAGGAATCCCACATAGAACCCCTCACTGGAAAAGCCGCTGGAAGTGACACCTGCAAGCGTCTGAATGTTCTTACCGATAGAACTTGCAGTATCAGAGATAAAGTCCAGCTTATAGGCTTCCTGTACCACATATCCTGTTGCATTGGAAATATATAAACTCACCGTCCAGACAAAGTTCGTGATGGCATATAGTCCGTACTGAATACTTTTTCCGATACCGTCAAGCCAGTTCCACGGTAGCCAGTCCCAGCTTGAGTCCACATAGAAATCAAGCTGGTAGTTTTCCAATGGATATTTTGAATAGGCGTTAGCGTCGCTCACCGTATTGTCTACCAGACCAGCCGCATGAGCCACCGTACCTGTGATTGACAGGAATACCAGCACACCGAGAATTACCGCAAGCGTGATAAGAAGATAATGAGCTATCTTTTTCTTACGCATAGGCTTCACCTCGATTCTTCCGTCTGTACTGGCGGTCTTGTGTCAAAGGCATGGAACAAATCGGCGAATACAGGGTGAATCTGGATAACACCCACACGCCCGTATAAATCTTGAAACAGGCATTGTCCGTTTTCCAAATCCCTAAGTCGCTTCTGGTTGCTTTCGTCCTCTTTATCCACACCGAAAAATTCAAGGGTGTTCTTGATTTCCTTTATATCTGTGCTTCTAAAGGCAAATTTCAGACCGATATTATTCTTCATTTTTTCGTCGTCCACATCACCAGAGTTTTGTGTGACGAAATAAACAGCGGCGTTCATGGAACGACCAGCACGAATCAGCTTGTTTGAGAGAGCTTTACCCTGTGCCACCTGTAAGAACGTCCACGCTTCGTCCAAATCCACCATCTTGAAAATGCTTCTGTCCGAATGGATAAAGTCTAAGGCAAAGGTACTAATGACAATCAGCATAGCCACAGAAAGCAGCTCCATAGTGGTGTATTCTTCAAATTTTGTGTCCTTATCTGGCAGTACAAGGTCTGCCACCTGTATGATATTTAATTGTCGGTCTAAGCTGATGGATTGTTCCACATCACCGTCCGAGAACAAAAGGTGTGCAAAGTCATAGTCCGTCATGCTTTCGATATGGTCTGCGATATTCTCTGCCACAGGTGAACCGTCTTTTCTCAATTCATCAATGACACGGAATAGTCCACGCTGCTTACTTTGTGTCACGGAACGGATTGCTCGACGCAGGACGGGAAACTTCTCACCATCACGGGAGGAAATGCCTGTAAGGAATGTAAGTATATCAATCACAAGACTTTCAGCGTCCTTTGTACGCTTCATAATCACATACGGGTCAAGAAGTCCTTTGTTCTTATCCTCACTGGTAAGGTTGACTATCTTAATTTCATGTGCAATATCGGGTAAGGTTTCCTGCCAGTTGCCACGCTCTGATTTCGGGTCTACAATGACCGCCTTTCCACCGAATAACACCGCATAATAGATAATCAGATTATTGCAGAATGACTTTCCACCACCGAGCGAACCAAGAAAAGCGGCAGCCAACGCATTAGTTACCGAACCCTTAACGCCCTGTGCCGCAAGGCTGGGTTTCAGATAGACATTTTTCCCTGTGTCGAGGTTATAGCCGATATAGATACCGTCGTTTTCCCCAAGCTGCTGTGTCGCACCGAACCCAAGACCAGCCAGAAAGTCAGAAGTGACATACTGGATATAATCATTGATGTATCTTTTACTTGCTGGGATAAATTCACCATGCAACCCCAGCATATCTCCGAACGGGCGAACCAGCTTGACGTTCAAATCGTCGTAGAAGTCTTTCACTTCATCACAGCGTCGTTTCAGCTCGTCCAGAGTGTCAGCAGCCACACGGATAACATACGACAGCTTATACATGGATTCTTTGGATTGGTCTAAGTTCGTTTCCAGCTCATTCACCGAATCCAGAGCGTCCATGACGTTACTTCCTGTTTCATTGTTGGATTCCCACGCATGGTTATCTAAATCTTTCAGCTCTTTCTTTTTATTCCTAACCGTAGTCAGAGCTTTTTTGTTGGTGACGATTTCCACATTCATGGAAGTGGAAACAGGGAACGTGAATTGCTGCTGTTGGTAGTAGAAGATTTCCGAAGATGGAAAGTCCAGCTCACCCACGATATTGTTAATCGTGAAGTAGGCGACATACGTCGTCTGATCTTCACGCTCAATCTTTAGGTATCGCTGGTTTTCGGTTATCTGACAGCGTGTCGGACGGATAAGGTCATATCGCTTCACCAGTGTTTCACGCTTTAGCTTCTTAACTGGTAAATCGTAACTGTAATCACTGTACGCAACGCCTGTATTCCCGTAGATATGTTCCAAGAGATAACCGAAGTCGTTCTTATTAAGCCTGCGGAACTGAAAGCGGCGTGAGATTTTGCTTTCTAAGAGTTTTTCCATCTTCATAAAGCGGTTGATTTCATCATTACTCATGGAAACAAAGTCACCCATGAGCTTGTGATTGACTTCATAGATAAAATCAGCAAAGGTCATAGCTGCCGATTTTCGCATGGCTTTCAGATTGATTTCTTCCTCATTCACCAGCAGCTTGAATCCAAGAAAAAAGCGGTAGTCAATCTGATTTTCACCAATCATTTCAACCAACGCTTCTGTCTGTTCGTCTACTTTTTTACAGGCGATTTCTTTTAATCTGCCTGTAATTCCTTTTTTGGAACGCTCCTGTACTGCACGCAGGCTGTCCTCCGTGGCAATCTGTAGAGCATGGATTTTCCCGTCACGGTTCTGTGCGATAAGCTGTCGGAAACTGTCATGCACCATGTACTTTTCCTCTGGTGACAAGAACGAATAATTATAAGGTGTCAGCTCATAGTAGGCGAAGCACTCACCGTCATGGTTGAACACCAGATTGTTTTCTATATATTTAATCGGGAACATACATCACACTCCTAACTGCTGTAATAACGGGATTGAATTTTTCATGTTTCAGCTTGATGGCTTTTCCTGCATAGGTCACTTTTGGACGTAGGGCAAAGGTGACAGCCGATTTCAAAAATCCAAAAGGCTTTTTTCCGTCAAAGGTCTTTTGCGATACAAACCAAGTAAAAACAACAGGGATTCCAAAGTATTTGAGGAACGCACCGTCAATCATGGAAAAGGGCGGCAGCTCCGCAAAGAGAATCACGATAAACAGCGACAGGACAAACCAAGCCATCTGGCTGAACGTGACAGGAAACGGGAGCTGAAAGTCGTTGATTGCATAAATGACTTTCTCCACGCTCCAAATGCTTGTATAGCTTTTGATTTTCTTCATTTTTCACAGCTCCTTTCTTTTCTAAAATGGAAACAGCAGCCTATATTTCAAGGCTGCTGCATAAAAAATACCAGTGTCTTTTCACTGGCTGATAAACAATATTCAGTTGTAATTGTTAATACGGACATTCAAACACGCCATGATTGGTGACGACAAAACGCCCCTCTAAATCAAGGTCACGCCCGTATGCTTCATAGTCTATGTAGCTTCTTATCCTGTCGGGGATTTCCCCAAGGCTTTGACATTCGTCTATGAAGTAATAGGCAACGTCCGTCATATCGTCACAATCGGGATAATGGATAATATCGTCTGCGTGTTCGCACAATTCTTCCAAGCTGCTGAAATAGCAGAGCAGCTCTGAAAGTTCGTCCTGTATATCTTCTGGTAAATCCTCCACCATTTCACAAAGGCGGTTGACTTCCTCAATCGGTGTGTATTCGTCAATCTCAAAGGGCAGCTCATAGTCATGGATTGCGTATTCCTCGTATTCGTCATTCAAGCCGATACGTTCTGCCATTTCATCATAATCAATGGGCGGTGTGAACCACGCACCCACAAGCTCACCCTCATTGTATTTGCCGAGATTGGCAACATAAACCTGCATTTCTTCGATACCACATCACCCCTTTACTGATAGCGGAATACGCCGCTCGTTGTGAAAAGGTATCTGTCGTCCATTTCCAGCTCGTTTCCGTAGGAATGGTAGTCAATATGTTTTTGAAGCTCGTGGGGAATCTCACCGAAAATATTTTCCTCACAGATAAGGTATTCTGCCAGTGCTGCACCGTCGCCCACATCGTAGTAACGTATTTCGTCCTTATGGTCGATAAATTCATCAAAGCTGGCAAACCATTTCTGTTGAATGGCTTTCATTTCATTGCCAATAGGCGTACCCTCCATTTCAAGAACCATGCGGCAGTTGGCGTTGATTTCCCAAAGCGGCATATTGCTGTGTACATCAAAGGGCAGCTCATAGTCTGCAATCTCAATCTGTTCTTCATGTTCCACACCGAGTTTTTCTCTGACTTCCTCAAACTCCACAGGGCAGTTGAACCATTCACCAGCGTATTCCTCGTCACCGTCACGGTAAGGTTTGGTATTGTTTAAAAGGTAGATTCGCATTTCGTACAAGGCATATCACTTCCTTTCTTCATTTCTAGTATTCCCATTACAACAGCATAATCTACGCCGAATACATAATGAGAGAATTTTTCTAATTGTTCTTTCGGGTATGTTAGCGGTGATTGTCGTTTGATTTCTTCCCAGACCGCACGTTTACGGTAGGGCAAATCAGAAATATTGTCACAGCCGACCAGCTCTTTCATATCCTCAAAAATATCTGTTTTCAATATAACCTCCATTTTTCTTGTTTTCAATTTTATAGTTGACAGCGTTCGGGTATTTATTTGTGTACCATTCCGTCACCCCCTTTTCATTCCCCCTATGCCCGAACTCCCATAGGGGGAAAGGTAAGTTTGCGTGTCCGCAAACTGATGATTTCTACGCACCGATAATCTTGTTAAATAACTGTAACAGTACGTCTTTTACGCCAGCGGCATTGAACACTAAGCCGACAGCGATTAAGGCAATCACCAAGAATCCGATAAGTTTGGAAAACTCACGCTTGAAACCAAGATACACCCCGATAACAGCGATTGCCATAAGCACCAAGCTCTGTGCGTTAGATAAAAACCAGTTGTATAAGTTCTGTCCGAAATTCATTATTTTTTTCTCCTTTCCATCATTTCAAAATCCCTGTCTGCGGCTTTTCCAGCCTGTATCAGACACATAGAAACTACTCCAATTCCAGCACCCAGCGATACCAAAAATAAATCAAATAAAATATGCTTCATGTTGTCATTCCTCCTTGTTGATGATTTCCTCTGTGGAAGTCGTTTGTTGTTCAATCAGTTTTTTATGACGCTCGGTGAGCTTAGCATGGTCTAAAATATCTTTCAGATATGTAGTGCCATTAGCACGGTCAATCTTTTCCAAGACTTTCCATGTAGGAGCGACCTGCCTGCTTATCCAGTTCAGCGTCCTTGTGAGCGTATACGGTTCTGGCTTTGTCGTCAGCTTCAACCGCCCACGTTCAGAACCGATAAAGTACGCCCATTTCTCATTGGTTTTCCATTCGCTGCGTCGCTTATCCACCTCCCTGTCAGCGAATCGCATATAACGGTTGATAATGTCAAAAGCGGTACGTTCTGCGTCATGGTAGGTCAGCAGGTCACGCACCGCATAATAGGCTCGCTCATTCTTTAGCCTTATTTCAAAACGGTTCTTGATTTTCGTATCTTCAATGGCTATGTCATACTTTGCGTACTGTTCATAGTCCTTTTCGTAGATACAGAAATAGACTTCCGATTTGAGCGAACCGACGTATAATGTATTTCCCATACCGTATTTATCCTGTTCCTGACTTCGTACCAGCTCACCGCTGCGGTAGCTCTTGAAGCTGCGGAATACGGAAATACATTCCTCATGGTTGCATTTCTCTGTCAGCTCTGGAATATCTAAAATCCCTGTCATATCGTTGATGGCAAGGTCAAGACGCTTCATCACACCTCCCTCTACCAGAGCGTCCATGAGAAAGTCATACCAGCTCCTATGCTGTGCCAGCAGGTAGCTTTCCATCTGCCGACACCCTTTGCCTTTCAGCTCTAACAATGTGCCTTTTTCCTTATCGGGTGAAGCCAGCACGAACACATCACCCAAGACATAATGTTCCGCATAGGAATAGAACCCGAAATCCTCATGTATCATCACATCAAGCCTTAATTTGAGAATATCCTCAACAACGTGTTTTACGTCCTGTGTGGGGAAACGGATTCTGACATAATCAAAGACCATTTCCAACGGATTGTCTGGATTCAATCGCTCCAGAGCGTCCATGAATTTCACCTTGATTTCTTCCGTCAAGGCTACTTTTCCAGATTCAAGCCTGCTGATGTATTCACGACTAACGCCAGCCATGACCGCAAGCTGATTCTGGGAAACGCCGTACTGCGTCCGTTTTTCTTTAAAATCGTTTATCCAATCGGTATCGTTCAGTTAAAATCCCTCCAATCGAAAAAGGAATGTGACATTTACCGATTTTGTCACACTCCCTTGAATGTTTGAAAAGTCCACTGTTTAAGCGGTCTTTCCGATATTAAATTGACTGTTTCCAGTTGATTTGTGCCCCCCTGTTAGATACTGGGGGCGAATGGTTGGTGCGGCAAGCCGCACCAACACAGGCTAGTCCGTACCTGCGGCTTTCGCTTCGCACGCCGCCTGTCCGTCCTGCCTGTTTTGTGACAATCTGCCTATTTCTTTCAGAAAATCGTGTCCTTTGGGTACAAGGGGAGTATAAAACTCTGATATGACACTTGTTCCCGTATCGACATAGCCACGACCTTTTATCTGCTTCAAGAAAAAGTCCTTGTCTACCTCGCCAAACATCATGCTGTAGCCAAGCTCTGACATACGCCCTAATGCGACACGGAAGTTGAACTGGTCACGGATTCCGTCACCGAGATATTTTGCGTCTGGTCGCTGACAGGCAAGAATGAGAAAATAACCTGCCTGTCGTCCAAGCATGACTATCTGTTTGAGCTTATTCAGCACAGCAGCATTTTCCTTTGTCGTCAGCATTTCCATAAACGCCACATATTCATCAAAAATGAGGAAATGTGGAGCAAGACCGAGATAGGCATAGTTTTCACCTGTCTTATAATTTTCCATGAGCTTCATAGCTTCACTTCGTGCCATCATACCGTCATAGAACCTATCAATACAGGCGGTTATATCTTCTTTTTTGTAATAGACTTCTGGCATGACAACGGATAAATCCGCAAGGTCGGCGTTCTTTGGGTCTAACACATACATGACCGCATTACAGCGGAGCAAAGCTTCAATGATAGTGAGGATAAAGTAAGTTTTACCGCCACCAGTACCGCCAGCAATCAGCATATGGGGGAGCTTGTCATATTCCCACCAGACGTTTTTCATCAGACGCAGGCTGCCATGTTCCGCTTGTACCTCGTCAATGGTAATTCTGTTTGCGATAGTGTCATAGAGCAGCACATATTCAACGTAGCTGTCCTTTAATTCTTTTGACACCAGCTCACAATACAAGCCTGTTTCCAGTTTCTTTTCCAAGTGTAGGAGCTGGTCTTGATATTTCCCCAGCGTGATTTCCGTTCGGATATGGAGCAAACCATTTTCCATACGGTAGTACAGCTTTGGGAAATAGGTGATTTTCTCTTTTTTGCTGGACGCTGGTAAATCCTTGAAAAATCCACTGTCCTGTGTTGTTTCTGATTCATACCAGCCATTCTCTAAAATCATGCGTGCCAGCTTTTGACGGTGAAAGAGCTGCTTTACCCTGTCATACTGGAATCGTTGATACAAAAGTGCAACAGTAGCACATACCAGAACCGACACTATGACCGTAACTACCATGTATGGCGTGACCGTAAAATGGACGCTGCCATCTTGAAAAAGCGTAATTGCTTTCCAATCAATAGTTAGGATTGTCTTTAGATTCAGCAGCATAACCATAGCAAGGAACAACAGAAACAGTGAGCCAGCAGAGAAACGAAAAACCAGTGACTTATCACTGGCTCTGATACGATTCCCACGTTTATTGAATTGTGGCATAGGCTAATTCCTTTCTTTATTTCTTATTCTGCGGCTGTTGGTTATGGTGCTGCGGATTTCCTGCTGGCTGACCGTTTTTGTTCTTCAAGACAATATCGTCTGCTTTGATATACCAATCAACGTCTGCCCCTTGATAGGTAGCATTTGCCACCGTATCAGCTACAGGGTTGATAAGTTCCACCTCTGCGTTGTAATCAAATTCTTTTAACGGAACAGAAGCAGGAATACTTACCTGTATCATACGTCCTTGTTCCTTACACTTCAAATCGTAGGTACGTTCTTTGATTTCCACAGAAACCGTACCGTCCTCATTCTGGGTATGTACCTCACGACGCAACGCCGAGAACTTCAATACCCCGAATGTTTTTTCCTTATCAATAATAATTCCGTTTGCTAATCTCATATACTTAATACCTCCTTATGCTTTCACCATATCGTCAGCCGACAGGATATAGTTTGTGAATCCTCTAGTGCCGATTTTGTAACCCTCTGCGGTGATTTTCGGATTGATAAGTTTTACTTTTTCCTCCGATTCAAAATTCTTCTCACCAGCAGAAGCAGGAAGAACCACGATAATGTCGTCGGCTCTCTGTACATCCGAATAAAGGTTGAAGCTACGGGAAACTACCGCCATGCGTCCGTTGATCCTGCGCTGTTCAACTTTATTCTCACCTGCAAATTCCAAATTTCCGAACGTCTTTTCCATGTTCGGGATAACGTGTTTTAATTCCATAAATGTATTTACCTCTTTTCTTTCTGATTTTGATTGATGTTTATAATAGTGTGCCATTCTGCTGTCTGGATAGTATCTCTCTGTCTGTGAATTATCAAGGGCAGGCGTTGTGCTTCGCACCCTTGACAATCCCCATTCAGAAAGATAAGTGTTAATCAAGCAGAATTTGGATATAGTGTCAGCCACAGCCTGACTTCTTTATGATGGGCGGTGAACGGGGAGCTGCTTTCATAAACTGATACCTCCCGTATTAGTCAGATTTCTTTACTCTGCGGAATCTCTTATAACCTGCAAAGATAAGACCAGCAGCGGAAATCCCCATCATAGCCAACAATGTGGCAAATGGTGTGTTGTCACCTGTTTTTGGTGAAGTACCTGTTCTGTGCGGTGTGTTGGGTTCTTCTGGTGTGGCAGGGGATTCTGGCTTTTCTTTGATTGTTACTGTCTGCCCCTCGTCCTTGATGTCCTTATGTTCCGCTACCTTGATAGGCTTGTCTGGATTTGTTGTATCGTACAATTCTTCAAACGTTACAAGCTCCTTACCGCCTAACTCGCTGGCATTGAATGTAAATGCAATCTGAACTTCCATCTTACTGTCAGTAGCGGTGAAAGTAAGGTCATTTTCCACACGCTTACCATTTACGATAAGCTCTGCGTTTTCAGACTTCACCATTTCCCAGCCTTTAAGGGTATATTTCACACTTTTTTCCAGACCGTCTAAAGTGACCGTATCAACGATAGTTACGCTTTTACCAGCTTCGATTGTCTTTTTTCCTGTTGCCTTGTCGGTAGCAGTTGTGTGCATAGTAATAATACGTTCTGTAATCGTGACGGTCTGTCCGTCGTCCTCAATATCCTTATGTTCAGCTACCTTTGTAGGCTCGTCTGGATTCGTCATGTCGTACAATTCTTCAAAGGTCACAAGCTCTTTTCCTGCAAGCTCACTGGCATTGAATGTAAATTCAATCTGAACTTCCATCTTAGTGTCAGTAGCGGTGAAAGCAAGGTCATTTTCCACACGTTCACCGTTTACGATAAGCTCTGCATTTTCAGACTTCACCATTTCCCAGCCTTTAAGCTGATATTTCACACCTTTTTCCAGACCGTCTAAAGTGACCGTATCAATGATAGTTACGTCTTTACCAGCAACAATCATCTTTTCACCTGTTGCCTTATCGGTAGCTGTGGTATGAATGGTAATCTCTCTTTCTTCGATTGTAACCGTCTGCCCGTCGTCCTCTATGTCCTTATGTTCAGCTACCTTAACAGGCTCGTCTGGATTGGTAAGGTCGTACAATTCTTCAAAAGTTACAAGGTCTTTACCGCCTAAAGCACTGGCATTAAAGGTAAAGGCAATCTCAACTTCCATTTTGGAATCCTTTGCAGTAAACGTATAATCATTTTCCACACGCTCACCGTTTACGATAAGCTCTGCGTTTTCAGACTTCACCATTTCCCAGCCTTTAAGCTGGTATTTTGTACCTTTTACAAGACCGTCCAAAGTGACTGTATCAACGATAGTCACGCTCTTACCAGCAACAATTGACTTTTCACCTGTCACCTTATCGGTAGCGGTAGTATGGATAGAAATTTCTGGCTCGTATTCGTCTGTCAGTGTACCTAAATCAATAACAACTTTGTTTCTTGATACCACCACATCAAAAGCAGGAATCAGCTTCAATCCCTTATTGGAATCACAGCGTAATTCTTCGATTTCGTATGTATCATAAAGCAAAGCACCTTTGCTGTCGTCTGGTTCTGATGTCCCGAACCAGATACCGTCCTCACTGGTCTTACCAGCGTTTGTGTTCTGTTTATGCGATACCCAATCGGCAGCGGTAGAGAACTGACCGTTTTTGTCTGTCACAATGATGTGGCTTTCACCTGTGGTCTTGCTGGTGATTTTGAATGGCACATTCGCTAAACGCTTGTGCGTACCGTCACCGATTTTTACACCCTCAATATCACCACGTTTAATCTGATTGTAGATAGAATGGGATTCGTCGGTTAAATCAACAATTTCACCATTATTTACAATATCAAACTCACGGGAAACCGCACCGTCCTTTAAATATCCCTCTGGCGGCGTTACTTCATCAATTCTGTAATGCCCGTAAGGGAGTGTGTCTGCGGCAGTAGTGGCGATACCGTCAACACCTGTATGGATTGTCTTGACTACCTCATTTTTGTTGTATAGCTTACCATCTACCAAGACAGCCTTATCATTTAAGGAAGTGATTTCAAAGGCAGTATCTTTCAAAGCTGCACCGCCTTGCGGTTTTGTTTCTTTTGTTTCAAGGTCACGTTTTTGGATTTTCACACCGCCACGGATAACCTTGTCCGATACGGAATACTGGTTATATCCGCTTAATTTTGCAAGCTCACCGTCCTCTGTAATCTGTGCTACATAGACACCTGTGATTTTTTCGGAGTTTCCGTTTGCCTGCATATATGCACCGTCTAACAGATAACCGTTTGGAGCTGCTTTTTCCTCAACGGTAATCGTTCCAAGCGGCAAACAGATAGCACCGTCTTGTGTATAGAAGCTGTCACCCGATACCTTGTAGGAATCCGCTAATTTTGTAATGTAATGGATTGTACCGTCACCGCCTTTTTCCGCTTTGGTCTTTGTCGTCCATGTGCGTGTCGGTGCTGATGGGAGGTTATCTTTTGTAAAATATCCGTCATAATACTTCCAGACAAACTCTGCACCCTCTAAAGCAGCATTACCCTGTGGCGTACCGTTTGAAGTTTCCATATCAATCTTGAAAAGTTCGATTAAGTTGTCTGTGACCTTTGGTGTATCGCTGACCTTTAATGTGGCAGTTTCACCAGCCTTTACGGTAAGGGTATAGACCTCTTTATCCAACTGGAAACCTTTCGGAGCTTTTGTTTCTTTCACATAGTATGTTCCAGCTCTTAATTCCACGGTATCAGTATTGCCAGCACGATTGGTCGTAAGTGTGGCAACAGACTTCGTGCAGCCTTTATCAGAATAGACACCGTAAGCCGCACCAGAGAGGGAATAACAATCATTGTCGCTGGTAATTGTGGTATTACTGGAAGATTTCTGAATCTTTCCATTTCCCACAGCCAGCTTCGCCCAGAACTGTCCTAAGTCCTGCCCCTCGCCAGTGTAGATATAGCCGCCGCAATCGTAGCGGTCTTTGTTTTCTTTAGCGAAAGCCTTTGCGTTCTCGTAGATTTTATCCTGTTCGCTTTTGGATATTTCATCATAGGCAATATGGGTGTTTTTATATCCCCAGCCTAAATGAACGCTCAATCTACGCCATACGGTACACTGTTGAAGCAAGTACGCCTGTTCGTCTGTAAATCCTTTTTTGGTATATTCCTTGACGTATTCCAGATTCAAGGCAACGTCTGTAATCTGTGCTTCGCTCAATCGTTCCGTTGCGTCCTTACGGGTTTTATAGCCAGATTGGAATGTTTCGCCTAGCTGAATACAATAGGCGGTTTCACCGTCAGCTTTCATCCAGCCTTCCTCAAAAGTGGACGCTTCTTCGCCGCCATCTGTCACTTTGACAACAGTACCCGTCTTTCCGTCAGAATGGGTATAAACAGAATCAGCAGCCTGTACCTGTGTGACAGGTAATGCAGTAAATACGGTTGCAAGGGTGAGGACACCTGTAAGCAATCGTGTCATTAACTTTTTCATAATGTTTGATTCTCCTTTCATATGGGTAAAAAAATAGACGCTCATTTCTGAACGTCTGGAAATAGAAAAGGAACGCTTTTGCACGTTCCATAATCTATACGTTATTCAATTTTATTTTCAATACTGATGTGCTGCCCTGTATCCATAAGTTTGCATATCTAGGATTTTTACCGTATCAAGGTTCATTCGTAAGTAGTAAATTAGTAGTAAATTAGGCTCTTAAATCCTTTGAATATGCTGATAAATACAGTGTTTTAGCGGATAATCAAATTTTCAGTTGGTTTTTAAGACAAAAACATTTGACACATTTTCCTGTGGACAGTACTATTAAACTTCTGCGATTACCTCAACTTCGCAAAGAACATTCTTCGGAAGAGTTTTCACAGCGACACAGGAACGTGCTGGTTTGTTTACGAAATATTTCGCATATACTTCATTAAACTTGGCAAAATCTCCCATATCAGCAAGGAAGCATGTTGTCTTAACTGCCTTCTCAAAACTGCTTCCTGCTTCTTTCAGTACTTCGCCAAGATTCTTCATAACCTGCTCTGCCTGAGTCTCAATGGTATCTCCGTTGATCTCGCCTGTTGCAGGATTTACCGGGATCTGTCCAGATGTAAATAATACTCCATTTAAAATCATTGCCTGGGAGTATGGTCCGATTGCTGCTGGTGCCTTATCTGTATAAACTACTTTCATGGTGTAAATCTCCTTTCATTTTTTCTTTTATTGTCTTCATGCTATCGCAAAATTTTATTAGTGTCAAGCAATTTTTTTGTACAAGTCTGGAAAGGATTCTGTTTTGCAGAAAGCCTTTTTCAAATACGCTCTAATTCAAATAATAATAAGCCATCGCTGAAATCCTCTGAATATTGGAAACAGCATCTGCTTCCTTTCCTGCATTCTCAGACATTACGCACAGAATATAATCCGTTCTAGCTCCATAGACAATTCCAATATCGTGCTGGCTTTTATCATTTTCACCAGTTTTATTCGCTACCTGAACAGATTCCTTAAGCCCGCCAGGAATCTTTGTTCTGGTATCCTGGTTCAAAAGCAAAGACAGCATCTGGTCAGAATCCTCCGGACTTACACATTCTCTTCGGTAAATCTTCTCCAGCAGAGTGCCGCAATCCTCCACAGAAGTCATATTACTGCTTCCAAGCCCTTCCGGATCTGTATTCGAAGGCGCAAGCGTATGAAGCACAGCTGTTTCTTTATAGCCCTGTTCCCTGAGATACCGGTTAATTACACGTGCACCTGCATTGAATTGATTGGAGGCAGTCTGAAGCCTTACCATTTCATTAAAAGACTCATTGTCACTGTAGGTTACCATATTCTCCATAAGCCGAAACAGCTTGTCTGTCACAGTCTGACTAGCTGGATCTGCTTTCAGAAGCATCCCCTCAACCATCCTGATTTTTTCCATATTTTCATAACTTGCAGCCATTGTAAATGCTTTTATCAGACTTGCGGAAGACATGGCTTTATCATTGATGGAGAACTTCTCTCCGTTCTTTAGATCTTTCACATAGACGCTCCAGTCCCCTTCCAGTTTTTCCGTAAATTCCTTCACAGCTTTCTTCAGATTTTTGATTCCCGGATCCGTCAGTTCTTTAATGCAGCCATCTTTTTGGATTGTCAAGCCCTCTGGTGTAGTACCAGCTTCTTCCACTAATACGCCGCTTGATTCATCAAAATAATAATACCCGGAAAATCTCTTTTCTCCCACATTCATTTCCTGAATATAATAAATACCGCCTTCCTGACACACTTTTCCATTTCTGTCAACGTAATACCCGCCATCTAGTTTTATCTGTCCAATCTCTTCTTTTAGAATACAAACTCTTCCAGTACCAGAAAGCCTTCCAAGGTTATTTACCACATAAATCCCCGAAGTCCATCCTGCTTCCACAGTTCCATCTTCTGCTTTCGGGAGTGCTTCCTGTGAAATGGCTGTAAGATGTGCTTCAGAAGCTTTAAATTTTCCTGTCTCGTCGTGATAATAATATCCATTAAACACTGTTCCATCTACAACAAAATGGTCGAAATAATGTATTGCCTGAGTGCAGTCTCCTGAACCGTCTTCATTCAGACAGTAAAATCCGTCACTTTTCAACATATATTTGCCATCACTATTAGGAATAGGAAGTATCTTAGCTGCCTCTGTAACAGATGACAGGCTGCCGCCACTTTCTGATTCCGCTAATACAGTAAGAACTTCAGGCTTCCATAACAGGAGCCCGCTGTTGCTGCACCAAAATGCTGCCCCCAAAAGGACTGCCATTCCAGCTGCTTTATACAGCCATCTGGTTTTTTTGCCTTTTTTCATGTTATTCTCCTTTTAATAAGGGCAGTATAACCTGTTTCTGCTTTGTATGCAACCTCTTTGTTTGCCATAACATTTTTACAGGCTCTGGAATGTGTTTGAAAAGACTTTCTGCAGGATGTACGTCACAATTTGCAAGAGATTTTGTCTGGAATACTCTCCCAAAATTTTTGCAGCTGTGCTTCCACATTTGACAATGTACATGTTTTCCTGTCATTCCACTCCACCGGAAAAAGATTGCTGTATTCTCTCTGCCGGAATCGTTCATCCAAAAGGAGAATAACACCATGATCCTCCCTTGTGCGGATTACTCTTCCAGCAGCCTGCAGAACCTTATTCATGCCAGGGTACCTATAGGCGTAATCAAATCCATTTTCCCCATTTTCTGTGTAAAAAGAACGAAGAATTTCCCTCTCATTTCCCAACTGGGGCAATCCGGTTCCCACTAAAATGGCTCCAATCAGTTTTTCTCCCAGCAGATCGATTCCCTCTGAAAAAATACCGCCCATAATGCAAAAAGCTACCAGTGACTCCTGATCCTGTTCAAATTCCTGAAGAAACTCTTCTCTTTCCTGTTCCTTCATAGAGCTGTTCTGACAGATACACTTCACCCAGTTTACAGAAAATTCTTCTTCGTAGACTGCATAAACCTCTTCCAACATTTTGTAAGAAGGAAAAAATACCATATAATTTCCCTTGTGCTGCCATACCGTCCTCGCTATATATTCCGCAATTTTGTGATATTCCTCATATCCCCTGCGGCTATATAAGGAACTTACATCGCCGGCATTTAAAATACAGCGGTTCTTCTGTGAAAACGGTGATTCCACATAGATTCCATAATCGTCCTGCCTGTTGCTGAGCAATTTTCTGTAGTAGCTCATGGGCAGCAATGTAGCAGAAAAGAATACGGCACTGCGGCCTTTCTTCAGATATTCCCCCAGGTTCACTGCCGGATTTACACAGAACAGTTTCAGGCGAAACAGACCATCTTCTCCATTCTCAGCATAAACTACATAGTTCTCGTCTATCAGTTCTGCAATATTCAGAAAATTGCGAATATCAAAATAAAACTTTCTTACTTCATCTTCCAGTTCCACATCCTTATGTGCTTCCAGAAAAGCATCAAATTCTCCCTGAACCTTTAAAATCGTCATAGTTATGGAACCCGTGCCTGGGAGAACGATGTAATTTCCACAGTCCACCTGCAGTTCTTTCAGCTGTTTATCCAGCTTTCCAAGGGAGCGGTAAAGCCGGGGTGCTCTCTCCTTCATAGCTTTTCGAACCCGAACAGCATCTTCCCTGCAAATAGAAGCGCTGTACATCTCTCTTCCCCGTTCCGCCAGATTATGGGCTTCATCAATGAGAAAGATATAATCTCCACCTGCACCTTCCCCGAAAAAACGTTTCAAATGAACTGTAGGGTCAAACACATAATTATAATCACAAATTACAGCGTCCACCCACAAAGACAGATCCAGACACATTTCAAAAGGACACACCTGCCATTTCTCGGCCTGCTCCCGGATAGTCTCCCTGTCATATCTGCTCTTCGTCGTCCACAGCTCATAGACAGCGTCATTGACCCTGTCAAAATGTCCCCTGGCGTAAGGACAATGTACCGGATCACACTTGGTTTCGTCCATAAAACACAGCTTCTCCTTGGCTGTAATGGTCACCACTTTGTATTTCATTCCCTTTTCCCGCAGCACCTCAAGAGCTTCCTGAGCCACTGTTCTTGTAATAGTCTTGGCTGTAAGATAAAAGATCGTCTCCCCTTTCCCTTCGCCAACAGCACGAACTGCCGGAAATATGGTAGACATGGTTTTTCCTACGCCGGTAGGTGCCTGAATAAAAATCTGACGACTGGCTCCAATTGCATGGTAAACACTGCTCACCATCTTTCTCTGACCTTCTCTGTAGGGAAATGGAAATTCCAGGCTCTGAAGAGAATGATTTCTCTCTTCCTTCCATTTTTTCTGATAACTGAGCCATTTATGATATTCATCCAGAAGTTTCTGGTACCATTCTTGCAGTTCCTCTATGGAGAGCACCTCCCGGAACCTTTTCACCACTTCTGTCTCCAGGTTGGCATATGTCATCTGGATTCCAATCTTCGACAAGCCTTCCTGAACACCGTAAATATAACCATAACACATAGCCTGAGCCTTATGAACCTTCACAGGCTCTTCCATCTGTTCCACATTTCCATATATTCCCTTAATCTCATCGATCCAGACAATCTCATCTTCTGTAAAAATTCCATCTGCACGCCCTTCCACCCGAATGTCCAGATCCTCATAGCTGTAATTCATCCGCAAAGCAACCTCTGCTCTGTAGTCTCCGCCCATTTGTTTCTGAAGCTTCCGATGCAGTCTGCTGCCCTTTAACATAGCATCTTTGTCTATAGTACCTCTTCGGTTATCAAGATCACCACTCTGCAATATAAACTCCACAAGATTTCTTACTGATATTCGTGTTACCGGATTGTCCATTTCCAATTTACCGCCTTTTACTGGTCTGCTGCCTTCCAAACAAAGATACCTTATCTGTAAGCATTATAACACGAATTTTACTTATCGGCCTATCCTTTCATAGAAAACTCCGGCATATTACTCCGAAAATGCAAAGCAAGCATCTGCTTCTGAAGTTTCTCATTTCTCCTTGCTTCAATGGATATGCTGTCACAAAATGTCTGCCACAGTTCCTCGTACTCTCCCATATCCCCTACGGCGCTCCCTGGCACCTGTATACGCACCCCTTTTCTCATGACGCACTCCTTCCCTTTCTCATGGCACAACGCCTTCTGCCTCTTCTCATCGTAGATTACCCAGTTCTCATTGGGAAAACGATTGGAAAAATGAAGAGCCATAAGAGACAGGATATCATTCCCCGGCTGGATCTTCGCCAACAGAAATCTTCCGCTAATCTCTCTGAAACGGACAAACCCAAAATAGTGGTGATATTCCCTTTTCACACAGAGTGCCAGTTTCGCAACTCTGGATACATATGGATCTGCCAGTGCCTCCATCACACGTTTTTCACATCTGCCTCCCCCAAAAGCCCGGTGCAGCACATAATAAATGGCAGTTCCCCTGTCTTCATCTGCCGAAGCTGCCGCCAGACAAATCTGTTCGTAAACTTCACTTCCCAGTCTCATAAGAATCGTCCTCATAACCTTACCAGCCTTACTCTGATCCGTAACAATTTCCCGATAAGAAGTGAACAATTCCATATTTACAGGAAAACTGGTCTGAATGCTCACTTTACAGCCGCCTGCACACTCTTTCCATCCATCATAGACAGCAGAAAAAATCCCCTCCATAGAATCCTCACATACCAGGATTCTTTTCTCCTGATTCATATAGCTCCCACCTTTCGCTCCACATGATTCTTCGTATTTCCTGTATACAGTCTTCTGCTCCCCATCTCATCTCCAAAGAGGGATAATTGCTGAAATGCAGCTTCATTCCCACGCCTTCGGCAGTTCTCTTCAGATAGAAGATTACGGGTAATATAGGCTTCCTCTACCCTGGTATTGTACATCATGCGGCCATTACAGGTAATAAAATATAAGGCACGCTTCAGAACCACACCAATCCTCTTCAGATCTGCAAAATCCAGGGAATGGGTTCTCCTGGCCCCAATGATTCTTCTGGCAGAGGTATAACCGATTCCCGGTACACGAAGAAGTTCATAATAATCTGCCTGATTGATCTCTACCGGAAAAAACTCCAGATGTGACACTGCCCAGTCTGCCTTGGGGTCCAGAAGAAGATTAAAATCCGGGTGTTTCTCCGAAAGCAGCTCTGAAGCCTGAAAACCATAAAACCGCATAAGCCAGTCTGCCTGATAAAGCCGGTGTTCTCGAAGAAGAGGCGGACCTGATAAGGACATAGGCAGATCCTTATCTTCATTTACGGCGACAAAAGCCGAATAAAAAACTCTTTTTAATGCAAAGTTCTTATACAAAGATTCTGCTACCGACACGATCTGATAATCGCTCTCCCCCATAGCTCCAATGATCATCTGGGTACTTTGACCGGCTGGTACAAACTTAGGTGCATGGCGGTACAGAACCAATTCCTCCTTATTCTGATCTCGCTGCTGCTGAATCTGCTTCATGGGGCGAAGAATGGTTTGCCTGCTCTTATGCGGTGCCAGTTTCCTAAGCCCGTCTGCAGTAGGAAGTTCCAGGTTCACGCTCATGCGATCTGCCAGATACCCAGCCCGGGCGATCAGTTCAGGAGCAGCACCTGGAATGGCTTTCAAATGAATATATCCCTGAAAATGATATTTATTACGAAGAAGGTTTACTGTACAAAGCAGTTCTTCCATAGTCCTGTCCGGACTTTCCTTTACTCCGGAACTTAAAAACAGTCCTTCAATATAGTTCCTCCTGTAAAATTCCATAGTCAGACGGCACACTTCTTCTGGGGTAAAACTGGTACGCACCACATCATTGGAGATTCTGTTTATACAATATTTACAGTCAAATACACATTCATTTGTATAAAGGATCTTCAAAAGACTGATACATCTGCCATCCTGAGCAAAACTATGACAGATTCCGGCAGCAATGCTGTTTCCCATGCCCTTTCCATCTCCTTTTCGATCCACACCGCTGGATGTGCAAGCCACATCATATTTCGCGGCATCCGATAAAATCTCCAGCTTCCGCTTCAATGTCATTGATTCCTGAATAATCATCCCGTAACAAAGCTCCTTTTATGTAATCTGTGTTTCGCATTCTTTATTATTTATTCTTCTCAAATTCAGAACGTTTGTTCTTGTTTTATTTTAGAACATGTGTTCTGTTTTGTCAATATCATAAAACGGAACGAAATTTTTTCTATACAAAAAGAGCCATAAATCAAAGATTACTTCTAACACTCCCTTTGATTTACGGCTCTTATCTCATTCTTTTACTATTAAAGCTCCCGGACGACAGCCAGAAATGGTACATGCTTACATCAGCAAATTCCTGAATACCAGACGTTCTGAATGTATGAGCAGATTTTCATATATGTGAATGCTGCCGACAGGCGACCTATCCACTCAATTTCAAATCTGAGTCAGCACAAAAATATCATAAATTGCTTTCACTGCATTTTCAAAATCACGGTTCTCCACGCCGATAATAATATTCAGCTCACTGGAGCCCTGGTCAATCATCTTGACGTTTACATTTGCATGTGCGAGGGCAGAGAAAATTCTTCCGGCTGTACCGCGGGTGGATTTCATTCCACGTCCTACAACTGCGATCAGGGCAAGGTCAGATTCCATTTCCACAAAATCCGGCTGAACCAGGCGATGGATTCCCGCAATTACCTGCTGCTCCTTTTCTTCAAACTCATCCTGGTGAACATATACTGTCATGGTATCAATACCGGATGGAACATGCTCAAAACTGATTCCCTGGTCTTCAAATACCTGAAGCACTTTTCTGCCAAATCCGATTTCACTGTTCATCATGGACTTCTCAATGTTGATAGAACAGAAACCTTTCTTTCCTGCAATACCGGTTATGGTATATTTCGGCTTACGGCAGGTACTCTCCACAATAAAAGTTCCCTTATCCTCCGGACGGTTGGTGTTGCGGATATTAATCGGAATTCCCTCTTTTCTTACAGGGAAAATAGCATCTTCATGAAGAACAGTAGCTCCCATGTAGGAAAGCTCACGAAGTTCACGGTATGTAATGGTCTCAATCACAGCCGGATTCTTTACAATTCTCGGGTCTGTTACAAGGAAACCGGACACATCAGTCCAGTTTTCATACATATCAGCCTTAATTGCCTTGGCAACCAGAGAACCAGTCACATCAGAACCACCTCTGGAAAAAGTGGTCACAGTTCCATCGTCCTTTGCACCATAGAAGCCCGGCACAACTGCATTCTCACATTTGGAAAGACGCTTGTTCAGAAGTTTGTCTGTCTTCTCTGAATCCAGATTTCCGTTTTTATCAAAACGGATCACCTCTGCTGCATCCACAAATTCATAACCAAGATAAGCAGCCATTACTTTACCATTCAGATATTCTCCACGGGAAGCGGCGTAATCCCTGCCAATCTGTGCTTTAAAATTCTCTTTGATCAACTGGAAATCCTCTTCCATGGAAAGAGCAAGACCAAGCCCTTTAATAATCTCATAATAACGAGATTTGATTTCTTCTAAAACCTTTTCAAAATCACCGCCATTTGCAGCTGCGTCATAACAGCTGTAAAGAAGATCTGTTACCTTCGTGTCCCCGTCAAATCTCTTACCTGGTGCAGAAGGAACAACAAAACGTCTGCTCTCTTCACTTCTGATAATATCTCCGACTTTTTCAAACTGCTCCGCATTTGCAAGGGAGCTTCCGCCAAACTTTACAACTTTTCTCATAATCCTTATGCTCCTCAAAAACTTTTTCTCCATTTTATGAAAAAATTCGACTTTTTGCAAGGGTTTTTTCGATTTAATTCGTGAAAGTGTTAAATACCTCCAATACCTGCAGCTGTTCTCCATCCACTTTAAACTGAATATCCCAGGATCCAAAAGACATTCCGTATTTTCTTTCAGGGTCTTTCTGATACCCAGGTCTTGGATCGTTTGCAAGCACAGCCAGAAGTGCTTCTCTTTTTTCCTCTGGAATCTTCTTCAAAAGCTTTTCCGGAAACTCTACTTTCAGCTTATGATCCTGAATCTGGTCGGTAAATCCGCCCGCTGCTTCCGGATGGCTGTCCACGTAAGCCAGATAAGGCTTTATATCATAAATAGGTGTTCCGTCCATAAGATCCGCTCCTGATACATGAAGCACCGGTCCATACTTTTCAGAAAACTCTACGCTCTCCAGCCTTACACTGGAAAGTCCTATGGGATTTGGACGAAAAGGAGACCTTGTAGCAAAAACGCCCATTCTGACATTTCCCCCAAGTCTTGGAGGACGCACTGTAGGAGACCACTCCTTGCGAACAGCCTGTGAAAATTCCCAGATCAGCCAGATATGAGTATACTCTTCCAGCCCTCGAAATGCCTCATGGTTCCGATATTCCGGTTCAAAAATAATATCCGCCTTTAGTTCCTGTATCCTGCCGCTCTGATGGGGAATTCCAAATTTCGTTGGAAAATCACTTCTGATATGAGCAATTACTTTCATTTCCATTGTTTGTTATACCTTTATCAATCTTTATGTGTGCTCTTATAAACCCGCAGATATCCTCTATAAACAGCGAACCTCTATTCCTCATGTCCGCCGCTTTTTTCTTCCTCCTTGATTTCCCAGTGAAGCAGGAACGTAAGAGCTGCACGAAGAGCAATAATTCCGGCTACAATTCCGATTTCCTTCCACTCACGTACCACTACAGTACGAAGAATCTCACTTCCCATTTTAAATTCCAGTCCCATGGCAAGTCCCCTCGCCAGATAGACACCAGTATCTCCGGCATGTTTCAGCCATTTGATAAATCCGGTAATTCCACTCCAGATAATAATGGCAACTCCAATAAACTCAAAAATTACAATGGCGAAACCAGCAATATTCTCCAGAACCCACTCCATAATTCCAGTTATGGTCGTCATCATAGGTACCTCCTTTTTTCCTGCTGACAGGATACCTTTTCTTGCAGAATGTATTTTCATCGCTGCACAACCTGTAAACAGCAACAGTTTTTTATTTTTGCTCCAGCCAGGTCACCACTTCTGTGTGATCTGTAAAACAGAACATTTCCACAGGCTGGATTTCTTTAACTATATAGTTTTTTCTCGTAAGGAAATTAAGGTCTCTTGCAAGTGTTTCCGGGTTACAGGAAATGTAAACAATTTTCTTCGGAGAGAGTTTTATTACGGAATTCAGGAATTTCTCGCTGCTGCCTGAGCGGGGAGGATCCATAAATACCACATCTGCCTTTTCACCAGCTTCTGCCATTGCCTCCATAAATTCACCGGCATCGCCCTGGCGGAAAGATATGTTTACCACCTTATTCTCTCTTGCATTGATCCTTGCATCCCTGACTGCATCTTTATTCAGTTCCACTCCGACCACTTCTCTTGCCTTACCAGAAGCTACCAGACCGATGGTGCCAATTCCACAATATGCATCAATGACTTTTTCTTTCCCTGTCAGCCCTGCAAATTCCACAGCTTTTCCATAAAGAATTTCGGTCTGCACTGAATTTACCTGATAGAAGGATTTCGGCGAAATACGGAAGGATTTTCCACAAAGGGTATCACGGATAAATCCCTTACCATAAAGTACGATTTCCCGCTCGCCAAGAACCATGCTTGTATTTTTGTCATTAATATTTAATACCACAGTACTGATCTCTGGATGAACTTTTCTTAATGCCTTCACAAAGTTATTTTTGGATGGAAAAATAGGAGAGGCGACCACCAGTACTACCATTACCTCACCTGTGGAAAAGCCACGGCGCACCAGTACATGGCGCAGAAGTCCATATCCGGTATCCTCATCATATGTTTTGATCTTAAAAGACTTTAGCATTCCCCGGATAGTACGGATGATTTCCTGACTCTTCTCATCCTCAATCAGACACTGTTCAATAGAAACCACTCTGTGGGTACCAGCCTCATAAATTCCAGAAATAATATTTCCCTTCCTGTCACGGTCAAATACAGCATGAACTTTATTCCGGTAAAAATAAGGATCTTTCATTCCAATTACCGGCTTCACATTCCCAAACTTCTTCAAAAGCCCCTGTACCTGATTTTGTTTCTTTTTAAGCTGTGCGGAATAAGGCACCCCCTGATACTGGCATCCACCGCACTTTTTTGCGTATGGACAGACTGTCTGTGTTTTTTTCTCTTCCATAAATTCTCCCTTATCTTTATTTTGCTTTTCGTTCTTCATAATATCTGACAAGCTTCAGCGCCGCCAACGCACTAAAAGTGCCTACAAGGGCTCCAGCCAGCACATCTGTAGGATAGTGTACTCCCACGTACAATCGGGACAAAGCGATCAGAACTGCCAGGACCATGGCTGCTTTTCCCCATTTTCCAGGAAAGGCTTTATAATATACGCCTGCACAGGCAAAAGATGCGCAGGTATGACCTGATGGGAAAGAATAGTCCTTCAGCCTGGCAACCAGAGGCACAAGTCCCTCCACAGAATCATAAGGTCTTATACGCGCTACCAGATCCTTAAGGCATAAATTCGTAACCACTGCCCCTATAGCCAGTGCCAGAAGTGCGGTCACTCCTGCCTTTCTTGTCTTTTTAGGAAAAAGAAAGAGCAGTCCCAAAACAATCCAGAACCAGCCTCCGTCTCCCAGAAAGGTAATTCCCTTCCACAGCCAGGTAAACAAATCACTTCTTAAATACTGTTGTATAAAAAGCAGAATCTGTGCATCAATATTATGTATCCATTCAAGCAATTCCATTTCTCCTCCACCCGCTTTCAATTCTGATTGCTGTCTATATACTTCTGTAATTTGTTTTTTATAACGGTTCAGCAGACAGTGTGTAACTGCGAAGGAACTCAACAGCTGCTTTACTTTGTCATTATAGCGTAAAAGACGGTTCGTGTGGTGCGAACCGTCTTAATTTCTTTTTTTCTTATTCACCTGCGTGATACAGGATCTGCTGAAGATATTGCCGATTCTGCTCAAGATCAGGAACCAGAACCTGCATGCCATCAATCGTCTGAGGTGTGTAAGCTCCTTCCTCCGGAATCCGGTACGATGCAATTTCATCTGTACCAATATTCATTACATCCATGGCATATCCTGTTATATCCCACAAAGAAAGATCCGTAGTAACCATTGGAAGAACGTCTTTAACCAGATCTGCAATTTCAAAAACTCCCAGATCTTTTATCTTTGCAAAGGCAGCCATAAGTACTTCCTGCTGCCGCTCTGTTCTTCGATAATCAGAATTTCCAATAGAACGGTTGCGGGCATGGATAAGTGCCTGTTCTCCATCCAGATGATTCATGCCCTCCTGAAGATTCCAGTCACTTCGAAGGGGCTGAGGATAAAGAACACTCTGGTCTCGTCCGCAGATATAATCTGCTTCCGCCTGAGTCAGCTCCAGATCTATTCCTCCAACCTTGTCAACCAGAACCTGGAAAACTTCAAAATCCACTTCCACATTTCCGTCTATCTTTACTCCGAAATTTTCTTCCAGAGTCTCATCCAAAAGATCCATTCCTCCATATGCGTAAGCCGCATTAATACGAGTAGTCGAATATCCAGGAATGGCAACATAAAGATCTCTCATAAAAGAGGTCAGGCTTACAGTACCCTGATCCTTGTCCAATGTGGCAAGAATCATGGAATCGGAACGCTGACGGGACTCTCCCTCTCTTTTGTCCTGTCCGATCAGCAAAATACTCTTGATATTGCTGGCATCAGCTTCGGCATCCGTATTCTCTGCCTTTACTGTATATGCAAACGCTGTACCCACAGCCGGGCTTTCCAGAAACAACACCGCGCCAAGACAGATAAGGGTCTTCTTCCATATGGTAGATCTCATATATTTGCTCCTATGTACATGTGCATGGTCAAAAAGGAATCTGTCTGCCGGTTCTTTCATAACCAGCAGTCGCTAATGATTACTGTTCACTCCGTTCACAGTAATCATTATTTTACTACAATTGTCAGAACAGCTCCGTTTGAAGCATTGCCATTGGAGTCAACAACATAATAAGTCAGTTCATAAGTACCCGGAGTATTCACATCAACAGTTCCAGTGATCTGAATCTTACGGTAAAGATCACTTGTTGAATCTTTATCGTCCTGAATGTCTTTGACATAACTCAATCTGTCAATCTGTGTTCCCTTGGCAATTTCAACGTAGTAAGTATTCAGATAAAAACGCGGATCCTGAGGGTTCAGCTGGTCAATCTTTTCTTCTTCCCTTTCCTGCGCTTTTTCTTCTTCTGTCATTTCTGGTTCTTCTTCATCTTCTGAATCAGTCTCATTTTCATCCTGCAGGTCTTCATCCGTATCTGCATCTGTATCTGTATTGTCAGAAGAAGTTTTGGTTTCTGAAGTAAATCCCATAAGATTTCCCTCGGAAGTCATATGATAAGTTACCTTTGTTACATTGTTACTGTTATCTTTTGCAACATAAACAACTGTAACTTCATCCCCTTTTTCATTTGGATAAACATTCTCAACTGTCAGGCTGGATGAAACATCTCCATCTCTGTCGTCAACAGCTTTTACCCCTTCCAGAAGATCTTCCGTTGTCATATCCGCAGTGTAGCTGTTTTTCTTGCTCTCCGCAATGGTAATTTCCGGTCCCTTACGATCCTGTCTCATATACAGCCATCCCAGGATTCCGGTCGTTCCTATTGCCACTGCCGCCATTAAAACAATCAACCATTTACGCATATCTGCAGCTCCTTATACTCAATTTCATCAGCGACGTTTTCTTGATTTCTGTTTCTTGGATCTGCTTTCTTTCTCTGAATATGGAATACTTCCCAGAACAGAAAGTCCAAGATAACGCTCTACATCTTCCTCAACCTTGATCGTATCATTTGTAAGATAAATGATGATCACAATCGCCATTGCAATGATAACACCTAAAAGTCCACCGATCACACCATTCTTCGCAAGACTTGGGCTGGCTTTTTCATTTGGGATGTTTGCGCTGTCAACTACGTTAACCGCCTCAATATCCATAACTGACTGAATGTGCTCTGCTGCCATATCGCGGATAGCATTGGCCATCTCACTTGCTGTATATGGATCTTCATCAGATACTATGATCGTTACAATACGGCTGTCTGTAGAAGTATCTACGGTCAGTTTGCCAAGCAGCTGCTGATAGGTAATATTAAGATTCAGCTGTGCAATTACACCTTCAAGAACTGTACGGCTCTTAATAAGTTCCGCATAGTCCTTAGTCAGCTGTGTACTGGTCTGCATATCTGCACTGGTCAGTGTATTGCTGTCCTGTTTATTCAGCACCATGATCTTCGTAGTAGATTCATACTGTGGAGTGATAAAAAGCATTGTTCCGATAATGGAAATCACACCCAGAATGATACCGGAAAGAATAATCACTCCCAGCCTGCTAAGAATCAGGTGAAAAATCTCACCTAAATCGATTTCAATTTCATCGTTATTATTTGTAACCTGATTTTCCATTCTTCTTCTCCGTTACCCTGTAATTTTCTTTACTTTTTCAAAACAGATACATCGTTTTCAACGACATCCCATATATAAAAGTCAAAATCTCTCGTTATTTATAATGCACTCCGGATTGCTGATAAAAATCATATCTGCGTAATCCGTTCCCATCATTTTTTCAATTTTGTCGTAACATTTGCCAATGTGAGGTGTTCGTTTGGCCAGATCATGACCGTCAGACCCTACAAAATCCAGCATTTCTTCTTTAATTACTTTCTTGCAGAAACGCTTGATCATAAAGCCATCCTCACCAATAATACTGTCCGCATTCATCTGGATATAGGCCCCCATATCCCTGAGTTCATCAATAAAATCCAGACCGCTTTTTACTACCGAATGATAGCGTTCTACGTGTGCAATAATAGGATAATAGCCCTTCCGGATCAATGCCTGCACCCGTTCCCTGATATAGGACTTTTCGTCTGAAGTCCGAAACTCCGTTAACACATAACGGGAACCTGACATGGTAAGTCTTTCCCCTTTTTTCAGACAGTCTGTCATATCCATGCTGGAATGAAGCTCGCAGCCCAGATACATCTGAATACCGTCTTCTCCAATCTCAGCGGCAGCCTTCCTCACACGAAGGAACTGCTTCTTAACCTGTTCCAGAGACGGCTCAAACATATCATATCGAAAATGCGGAGTGGCAATAATGTTGCGGACACCGTCATCATATTCCTTCTGGAGCATGCGTACAGATGTCTTAAGATCCTTCGCTCCATCATCTACTCCCGGAACAATATGACAGTGAATATCATAAATACCTTTCATTCGCTTCGCCCATTTCCAATCTCTTCATATAACAATCTCGAATAATGCCGAATCAGTATTTTCCGTATTCTCCGTACTTGCCATATTTGCCATATTTACCATACTTACCGTATTTACCATATTCCTTGGTATCTACCTTGTTCAAAATCGCACCGATGATCGGACAGTTGGTCTTCTCCAGCTGACCCTTGATCTCCTGTACAAAATGGTAGCTGATACTGCCGGATTCGATTACAATGACAGTTCCATCGCAGGAATCCGCCACAACTGCACAGTCGATTACTCGTCCAAGAGGCGGTGTATCTACGATAATGTAATCATATACATCTCTTACAACACGGATCATGTCTTTAAACTGTCTGCTTCCTAAAAGCTCTGCCGGGTTCGGCGGTACAACGCCTGAAAAAATAATGTGAAACTTGGGGAGATTAGTTGCGCAGATAACGTCCTGCAGTTTCGCCTGCTTGGACAGGTAGTGGGTCAGGCCCTTCACCTCTTCCTCAACCTGTACACGTCCCATAAGAACGGATTTACGAAGATCTGCATCAATCAAAAGTACAGATTTACCACTCTCTGCAAGGGAAGCTGCAAGATGGAAAGTCACATTACTCTTTCCTTCGTTCGGGGTACAGCTTGTAAATGCAATCACCTTTTTGTCAGCACCGCAAAACTGAATGTTTGTACGAAGTGCCTTATAAGCCTCATCCATGGATGAATCAGCTTTCCAGTCGCTAATTTTTACTTTTACCATAATTTTGTTTTCACCTTATCTATTTGTTATCCTGTAAATCTGCCATATTTTCCTTCTAATTTCCCACAAATCACGTCATGGCAGTGTCTGCCTAAATATTATACACTAGAAGTACCGCATTGGCTAGTACATTTTCGAACTAAATATGCACAATTTTTCACAAAAATTTCATATTATTCTTGGTTCTCTTCCTGAATCCCTTCTATATTCTGGACGGATGACCCCTCTTCCAAAAGATATACTTCTACATCAAATACACCGCTGTTCAATGCTTCCGCGTGACTTCCCATATAAATATCAATGCGGTTGTTCTTGATGGCGCCGCCGCAGTCTTCGGCCACATAGACCTGTCCATTGATGACTACTTTAGAGCCATAAGGAATTACAGTTGGATCTACTGCAATAGTGCGGTTCGTGGTAGCTGTCACACCTGTGGATGTGATTCCGTTTGCCCACGGACCGCAGCAAATGCTGCACTGGCAGTAATGGGTAATATGGAAAACACCAAGTGGACGAAGGCTGCTGTCTGCGGAAACCATAATCGGCTGTCCTTCAAGAACACCTGCATTTCCACCCGTCTGTGTAACACCTTCTACTGCTTCTGCAAATACGCCCTCTCCTGTACTTTTATGTATAATTCCTGCTTCTACAGCTCCATCTGAGGTTGCATCTGAAGTTACCTGATCCTTATCTTCATACCCCTCCAAAACAGAGGTTGGAATATATCCCACCTGTTCTTCTCCATTATCATCTTCAAACAGAATCCTGCTCCAGATATCATCAATAGTACCTGTCCGGCTGATTTCATCTTCTTCCAGCACTTCACCGATCACAGAACCCTCTTTTCTGCCAGGATAATCTAATACATCTGTATCTGCCGCTACTGTGACAGTATCCTGGACTTCCGTAATCTCGTCCTCGATTTTCCCGGAATTCTTTTTTTCGATAGCTTCTTCTGAAACTGTTTCTTCTTTATTATCAGTATTTTCCTGTGCTGTACCTGAAATGGCCGGACCGGCTATTTCCGCTCCAAGCGCAGAAACAGGCATACATGCGGAAACACATACTGCCATAACCAGAAATCTTTTTTTCATAAATTTATATCTCCTGATCTGTTCAATTTTCCCCTCTACTCTTTGTTTATCATAGCACAGCTATTTTCTTATTTCAAATCCCATCAGGCTTTTTAGAAATTTTTCACATTTATTATTGTAGCTTTTTTATTTTTTCATTAAAAAAAACATTATTTCATTTTTTTCAAAAAAACATTTGACAAAATAGATTTTATACTGTATCATATGTTTTGTCGCTGAGGAAAACAGTTGACAGCAATAAATGCGATAGTGGCGTAGTTGGTAACGCGCGACCTTGCCAAGGTCGAGACCGCGGGTTCGAGCCCCGTCTATCGCTCTGAAGCTCCGATTTAGTCGGAGCTTTTTTGTGTCTGAATCCGCCTTACAAAGCGGTCACTGTCTTTTGTATACTTCATAAGAAAATCCCGCTTATTCTTTCGGAAATAATTTATAAAGGACATCTTATTTTAAACAAAAAAGCCTTGTACAATTTGCTTTTCTATCTGAAGATTCTCTATTGACTCATCTTCCAATAAGAATTTTCAGTTCTTTGCACTTTGTACAAGACCTTTTATTACTTCATTTTATTATTCTGTCCAGAATCCAATATTTTTCTTAAAACATGTAAAAAAACTTTCCGCAAGATGTGCGTCTCAATTGCAGGAATGATTTTTCAGCTACGATTTAGTGATGGAATAATCTAATTCCGGTAAATGCCATTGCTATATTGTATTTATTGCAGGTATCGATTACGTCTGCATCTCTCACCGAACCGCCTGGCTGTGCAATATATTTCACGCCACTTTTGTAAGCTCGCTCAATATTGTCGCTGAATGGAAAGAACGCATCAGATCCTAATGTTACATCTGTCATCTGATCCAGCCATGCTCTCTTCTCTTCCTTTGTGAAAACTGCAGGTTTCTCTGTGAATGTCTTTTCCCAGTTTCCATCCGCCAGAACATCCATATACTCATCACCAATGTAAACGTCGATAGCATTGTCGCGCTCAGCTCTTGAAATACTTTCCTTAAATGGAAGATTCAATACTTTCGGGCTTTGGCGAAGGAACCAGTTATCTGCTTTCTGTCCTGCAAGACGTGTACAGTGAACTCTTGACTGCTGTCCTGCACCAACTCCGATTGCCTGTCCATCTTTTACATAGCATACGGAATTGGACTGGGTGTATTTCAGAATGATCAGGGAAACTTTCATATCACGCTTTGCTTCCTCAGATAATTCTTTATTTTCAGTTACGATGTTAGAAATCAGCTCATCATCAATTGCAAGCTCCTGTCTTCCCTGCTCAAAAGTAACGCCGAACACCTGCTTATGCTCTAATGGAGCCGGTACATATTCCGGATCGATCTGAATTACATTGTAGTTGCCTTTTTTCTTCTGTTTCAGAATCTCAAGTGCCTCCTCTGTATAACCAGGAGCGATCACACCGTCGGAAACTTCTCTCTTGATCAGAAGTGCTGTGTCTTTGTCACATACATCAGAAAGGGAAATAAAATCACCGAAGGAAGACATTCTGTCTGCGCCTCTTGCACGGGCATA
This sequence comes from Ruminococcus sp. RTP21484sp1_RTP21281st1_A8_RTP21281_210402, assembly GCF_040914025.1. NCBI lineage: Bacteria > Bacillati > Bacillota > Clostridia > Eubacteriales > Oscillospiraceae > Ruminococcus > Ruminococcus sp. RTP21484sp1_RTP21281st1_A8_RTP21281_210402. The sequence goes on along the minus strand of NZ_JBCPGE010000004.1, from coordinate 54,107 downwards.
TGCACAGGCAAGTGGCGAAAAATTCTGCCAGTCCATATCCTCTACCCAGTAAATTTTTGCAAGCGTCTCTGTGAGCGGAAGACCAATGGAAGCACCTGCCGGGGAAACATGTTTAAATGAAGTAGCTGCAGGAAGTCCGGTTGCCTTTTTCAGATCACGCACCAGCTGCCAGCCGTTAAAGGCATCCAGAAAATTAATATATCCAGGTTTTCCGGAAAGTACTTTAATTGGCAGTTCACTTCCATCTTCCATGTATATTTTAGATGGTTTCTGATTTGGGTTACAGCCGTATTTTAATTCTAACTCTTTCATGGTTATCTCCTCCATTTTATCTTTTAAGGTAACGATTCAGTAGGTACTATTCCGTGAGGCATTCCGTTTTGTGAATATAATTTACCCAAAACGGAAAGCTTTATTTTCAGTGATTCTTGTTGATAATTTTTGATTCATATTTACCAGTCTCGATATCAATGTATCTCACAAAAAGTGAAACCTTATTGTCTTCATTCAGGCTCTCCCACAACATATCTGCAAACTCATCCATGTTATCCGGAATCTGAACAAGCTTCGGCTCGCCCTCAAAGCTTGGCAGCGGGTTTCCATCACATTTATAAGTATGGATAAAATGTCCCTCACCAGCCTTTGCATTCTGATATGCAAAAGTGTAACGGTTGCAGGAAGAAGGATCTCCATTATTGCTCTTTAAAATGGACATTGCATAACTGTAAGAGCCGTTCTCCACATGCATAATTCCGGAAATACGTGGTGTATAGTTTGGTGCATCTGGCTCAAACTCTCTGGAACGTAAAGACTGCTCGAAAGTGAGCTGATGATCCATTCCTTCGTAAATAGTGTCTGTCTGGTCACCGTTTGTCACGATTGTTTTATTTCCAAGTACGCGGACAGGTGCATAAATGATCAGGCTTGGATCTACCAGTTTGGAAGGGTCAAATGCCTGTGTGCGGATTCCCTCGCCATCCTCCACAAATACACGGTTTCGGCTGTTTTCACTTCTTCCCATAATAAAGTAAGCAGTAACTGCCTTCGTTCCATCAGCGCTGCGGCCAATGATGATTCCTCGTCCCGGGTAAGAATTTTCCTTCAGTTCTTTGTCCAATGCTATCATTTCCATGCAGATGTTCTCCTTTCGAAATTTACATGAGTATATTACCGCAGCCACCAGATTTTCATCAATAGTATAAATGTTGACTGCGTGTATAAAAAAACGCCTGGGAAGCCTCTCTTCCAGGCTGCCCAGGCGGTCGACACAATGATATTACTGCACTCCCTGTGGGTATTCCCACGATCCGCCAGTCATGCAGTTCTTTTTTATACTACAATATTTTTTTCGTTATTTCAAGATGGGAAATCTTTTTCTTTTATGTACAATTTTTTTGTAGCCACTGTTCACACCCTTCGCAACAGTGCACTTCGGAATGCCTGCATGAGCGAATTTATGGATATAATCCGTACTCTCTTCTCAGGAAATCCCCATCAGGCCCTGATCTATTGTGATCTGTGCACTGATATCCGCCTTCATCCGCTCCCAGGCATCCGGATGATCCACATAATACTTGGGGCATTCCTTGCCTGTCACATCATAATGCCGGATCACCTGCTCTGAAGTCAGCCCAAATCGGGCGCACAGCCATGCAGCCAGCTTTACTACAGAATCATAAGTTTCCTGTTCAAAAACGCCGGTATCATCTTTATGACAGCACTCAATGGAAATACTGTCCACATTCCTTGAGTTAGTCGCATAAGACATCTCCGAGGTAGGAATACACTGGATCACTTCACCCTCCAGACCTATCACAAAATGGCTGCTTACTTTCGCCTCATGGGAAATGGAAAGATTCTCAAAATAATCCCTGTTATTCTGGGCTGTAGCACCAGGATTGGCTGTATAATGAATTGCTATGTAATCTGCTCTATTCAGGGGCAGCTGAGGCCTGGAATACTCATTTGGTGTCAATAATTGTACATCTATGTAGGGAGCACCCTGGGACATCCATTCTTCCGGTCCATAATTCGTATGATCATTCGTTTCCTGGAATGTCTCTGCACTTTCCTCCTGCTTCTGTCCATTCCTTACCATCAGAAGAACCATTCCTGTCACAACCAGAAGTAAAAGAAGCACCAGTAATGCCAGACGCTGATTTCTCTGACGGATCCTGCCACCCTTATCTGTTTTTTCTCTTTTGTTAAAAGAAGGCCGCCTTGAAAAAGACGGCCTTGCAGATTTTCTTTTCATTATTTGTCATCCACACTGTAGTTCGGTGCTTCTTTTGTAATGTGAATGTCATGTGGGTGAGACTCTTTCAGGGAAGCAGCAGAAATCTTCACGAATTTACCATTCTGTTTCAGTGCTTCAATATTCTCAGCTCCACAGTATCCCATACCGGAGCGAAGTCCTCCGATCAGCTGGAATACAGTGTCCTCAAGGTGTCCCTTGTATGCAACACGTCCTTCCACACCTTCTGGAACAAGCTTCTTGGCATTCTCCTGGAAGTAACGGTCCTTGCTGCCATTCTCCATAGCTGCAATGGATCCCATTCCACGGTATACTTTATATTTTCTTCCCTGATATAACTCGAAAGTTCCCGGGCTCTCATCGCATCCGGCGAACATGCTTCCCATCATACAAACGTTTGCACCAGCTGCGATTGCCTTGGTAACATCGCCAGAATATTTGATACCACCGTCTGCAATAATCGGAATACCATATCTCTTGGCAACCTCATAGCAATCCATGACTGCTGTAATCTGCGGTACACCAATACCTGCAACTACACGGGTGGTACAGATAGAACCAGGTCCGATTCCGACCTTAACTGCATCTACACCAGCATCGATCAGAGCCTTGGTAGCGGCTCCTGTGGCAACGTTTCCTGCGATAACCTGCAGCTCCGGATATGCAGCCTTGATTTCTCGTACAGCACGGAGGATATTCTCAGAATGACCATGAGCAGAATCAACAACGATGACATCAACATTTGCCTTCACAAGTGCGTCTACACGGGCAAGCACGTTGGCGGTAATACCAACAGCAGCCCCACAGAGAAGACGTCCCTGTTCATCTTTGGCAGCCAGAGGATATTTGATCTGTTTCTCAATATCCTTGATGGTGATAAGTCCTTTTAAGTTAAAATCATCATCTACAATGGGTAATTTCTCTTTACGGGATTTCGCAAGGATTTCTTTCGCCTCTTCCAGTGTAATACCTTCTTTGGCTGTGATCAGTCCCTCAGATGTCATGGACTCTTTGATCTTCTTGCTGAAATCTGTCTCAAACTTCAGATCACGGTTGGTAATAATACCTACCAGTTTCTTGCCTTCTGTGATCGGGACACCGGAAATACGGAATTTCGCCATTAAGTCATTGGCATCCTTCAATGTATGTTCCGGAGATAAGAAAAATGGATCTGTGATAACACCATTCTCAGAACGCTTAACCTTGTCCACCTCTTCTGCCTGCGCCTCGATAGACATGTTCTTGTGAATGATACCGATACCTCCCTGACGTGCCATGGCAATCGCCATATTGTACTCAGTAACGGTGTCCATTCCTGCACTCATCATGGGAATGTTCAGTTTAATCTTCTTTGTAAGGTAAGTTGAAACGTCAACTTGATTCGGGATTACTTTGGAGTACGCCGGAACTAAAAGGACGTCGTCGAAAGTAATGCCTTCACCAATGATAGTACCCATTGCTTTTCCTCCCTTGTCTTATTGTGTCTTTGGTTTGTAGATTAGTGTAGCAAAAAACTAAAAGTGTGTCAATCTAGTAAATTAATCTAAAAATACTTTGCTCGGAGCAGTATTTCTCATGGTTTTTGCCAATATTTCATCTGGCTCGATAATTACTTTGCAGGTATCTGCGCCATCGCGGCAGACAATTGCAAAACGCTTATGTTCCGGATTTCCGGAGGAAAAATCCTGTACTTTCAGCTTCTGGTTGCTGTTGTAATAGTCCATTCTATGTGAGTTAAGAGGTGCCATAATATCACATTCTGTGATGTTCAGGCTTTTTACTCTTTTTCTCTTGGACTTTGCCATGATCTTGTCAATGTCAAGTTCTCCGTTTACAAACAGGTACTCAAATTCCAGATCAGTGCCTGGAAAGATAAAAAGATAGGCACAGACTCCCAGCACAATTGCCGCGATCAGAAGCAGGGGCATGATAAACAGACCTGCGAGTACCAGAAGCACGATCAGTGCAATGATACTGCCTTTTATCAGCCTGTCCTTTGCGGTCCGCTCTTTTTTTACAAGCAGCTCGGAATACAAATCGCTCATATTACAATTCTCCTTTGTTTTTTTTGCCAGCCGGCATGTTGTTCTAAGTATAACACACAAAAGTTTTCCTGTGAACATTGTTCCTGATAAAACACGGAATATTGCCAATACACAGTAACAGTAAAAAATGACTTTTATTGAATGCAAAAGGGCCAGCGTCTTTGACACCGACCCTTATGAGTTCTGAATTATACCTTCAAAAATCCTTTCATGGATTTTCCGTTCTGTTTTCCGCTGCCGGAAATTACATCATTCCCATACCCTGACCGCCAGCTGGCATGGCCGGAGTATCTTCTTTGATATTTGCAACAACAGACTCAGTTGTAAGCAGAGTAGAAGCAACACTTGTTGCGTTCTGAAGAGCACTTCTTGTAACCTTTGCAGGATCAAGGATTCCCTCGTCTACCATGTTTACATATTTCTCGTTCAGAGCATCAAAACCAACACCTGGCTCAGACTCTCTTACTTTGTTGATGATAACTGCACCTTCAAGACCTGCATTAGCAGCAATACGGAACAGCGGAGCTTCCAGTGCTTTCAGGATGATGTTTGCACCAGTCTTCTCATCTCCCTCAAGATCTGCCGCAAGTTTTGCAACCTCTTTGGAAGCGTGGATATATGCAGAACCGCCTCCTGCAATGATTCCTTCTTCAACAGCTGCTCTGGTAGCTGCAAGAGCATCTTCCATACGAAGTTTTGCTTCTTTCATCTCAGTCTCAGTAGCTGCACCAACACGAACCACTGCTACACCGCCTGCAAGTTTTGCAAGTCTTTCCTGAAGCTTCTCTCTGTCGAAATCAGATTTTGTCTCCTCAATCTGAGCACGGATCTGGGCAACACGATTGGCAATTGCTTCTTTATCTCCCATACCATCGACAATAACAGTATTCTCTTTTGCAACTTTAACAGATTTTGCACGTCCTAACTGAGCCATTGTAGCATCTTTCAGTTCAAGACCTACCTCGTCAGAAATTACAGTACCACCTGTCAGAATTGCGATATCCTGAAGCATTTCTTTTCTTCTGTCACCATAGCCAGGAGCTTTTACAGCTACTACCTGGAAGGTTCCTCTTAATTTGTTTACGATCAGAGTGGTAAGAGCCTCACCCTCAACATCTTCAGCGATGATAAGAAGTTTTGCTCCAGCCTGTACGATCTGCTCCAGCAGCGGAAGAACTTCCTGAATGTTGGAGATTTTCTTGTCTGTGATCAGAATATATGGATCCTCAAGGTTTGCTTCCATCTTCTCCATATCAGTGGACATGTATGCGGAAATATATCCACGGTCAAACTGCATACCTTCTACAAGGTCAAGCTCTGTGTGCATGGTCTTGGACTCTTCTACAGTAATAACACCGTCGTTGGAAACTTTTTCCATTGCATTTGCAACAAGCTCTCCGACTTCTTTATCTCCAGCGGAAATAGATGCAACGTTTGCGATCTGTTTCTTTCCGCTTACTTTCTGGCTCATGTTCTTAATTGCTTCTACAGCAGCATCTGTAGCTTTCTTCATACCGCGTCTCATAACGATCGGGTTAGCACCTGCTGCCAGATTCTTCATTCCTTCATGAACCATTGCCTGGGCAAGTACAGTAGCAGTTGTAGTACCGTCACCAGCTACATCGTTTGTCTTGGATGCAACTTCCTTGATCAGCTGAGCTCCCATGTTCTCGAAAGCATCCTCAAGCTCGATCTCTTTTGCGATTGTAACACCATCGTTTGTGATAAGCGGAGCACCAAACTGTTTATCAAGTACTACGTTTCTTCCTTTCGGTCCAAGTGTTACTCTTACGGTATCAGCAAGTTTATTTACACCAGCCTCCAATGCTGTTCTGGCTTCTGCGCCATATTTAATCTCTTTTGCCATAATGAATCATCCTCCTGATTTCAAGTTATTTATAAGGTTATGTCTTATTTCACAATTGCAAGAATATCGCTCTGTTTTACGATGATATACTCTTCACCGTCAAGCTTAACCTCTGTTCCTGAATATTTTGAATAGATAACCTTGTCGCCTACAGTAACTTCCATTTTCACTTCTTTGCCGTCAACGACTCCGCCAGGTCCTACAGCGATTACCTCTGCCTGCTGTGGTTTCTCCTGTGCCTGTCCCGGAAGAACGATACCGGATTTTGTTGTCTCTTCTGCTTCTAACTGTTTTAATACAACTCTGTCGCCTAATGGAACTAATTTCATGATCTATGTCCTCCTTTAGAATTGCTTTTCTTTTCCTTGCTAGCACTCATTATTGCCGAGTGCTAATCACTGTCCATTATATTATTGAATTATCGTTATTTGTGCAACTCTTTTCATAGTTGCATTTTTAAGTATATTCTTTTTTATTCTCTTTTATGCTCTTTTTTTCTCTTGTTTTCTCACTTTAAAAATTTTCTGAATTTTTTTCTATTTCGAAGCTTCTGAAGACTGCCTGGTAAAGTTTTTTTGTGAAATCATGAATTCCAACGAAGTTTCCTGTTATACACAAAAAAGAACTGCCCTCCAGAGCGTGTTTGAAAAAGCGTTCCTGCAATCTGCAACTTCACAATTTGCAGAAAGCCTTTTTCAAACACGTTCGAAGGAAAACAGTTCTTCTGTACACTTGTTTATTATTTATTGAATTCATTCAGGCCTTTTTATTTCTCTGGGCCTTAATCTCTTCCAATTCATCAAAGATCACTTCATTGAGAACCTTGATATAGGTTCCCTTCATACCGGATGACCTGGACTCAATAACGCCTGCGCTCTCGAACTTGCGGAGTGCATTTACGATTACTGATCTGGTAATACCTACTCTGTCTGCAATCTTGCTGGCAACAAGAATTCCCTCATCTCCGTCAAGCTCATCAAAAATGTGGATGATAGCTTCCAGTTCAGAGAAAGAAAGTGTGTTAAAAGCAGATTTTACAACCTGTTTCTTTCGGTCTTCCTCAGCATTCTCTTCATGTACAGCCCGCATCATCTCAAGACCTACAACTGTAGTGCCGTATTCACTGACAATAATATCCTCAATATCATATGGACGATCCTTGCGGTACATAAACACCGTTCCAAGACGTTCTCCTGCAATATCAATAGGATTGATGATTCCCTGATAGCTGCTGGAAACATGCTCAAAGCCAAGTGTCTGAAGATTCACGTTCTCTTTGGTAGATAATACCCCTAAAAAACGCTCATTCAGCAGAGGGTCAACATGACCGCCCACCTCATCAGCTATCAGCTCCTGGATTTCCTCAACTCCCGGGCAAAAGCTTACACCAAGCACCTTGCCTTTCTTGCTGAGAACCAGGATATTAGAACTTAAAGTATCCATCAGAACCTGGCAGATATCATTAAAAACCACCTTACTGGAACTGCTGTTATGGAGAAGTTTATTGATTTTTCTTGTTTTATCAAGTAACTGAACGCTCATTTTGTCCTCCCTTCGCTTTTGTTACATGAGAGCCTGTTTGAAAACCCACTCCCGCAATCTGTACGCTCCACTTTGCAGGAGATTTTGCAGAAAGCATTTTTCAGGCATGCTCTGACTTTACCTGTTATTCTAATACTACACGTTTTTCAAACTATTTACAAGCTATTTTTTACTATTTTTCAATTTTGTTTAGCTTTTCTGAAAATATCACGTTTTTGAAACTATTCATCAAACAATGGAAGTAATAGAGCTTTTATTTAAAAAATCCCCTGCAAAACATAATACAGCTGCCTTGCAGGAGATTTTCCCCGGAAATTCCTTAATTTGTTACTGCTCGCACCCTTCACAGCAACCTTAATTTTCTTTTTCATCCTTCGGCCTGGCTTCTACATAGCCACAGGTCTCCTGGCTGCACACCAGTTTATTTCCTTTTTCCACCATGTAGCTTCCGCACACCGGACATTTCTTATCCGAGGGCTTCTGCCATGACATAAAGTCACATTCCGGATTATCTTCACAACCGTAATACTTACGGCCTTTCTTCGTCTTCTTAAGCACCACTTCCTTACCACACTTCGGGCAGGCTACACCAATCTTTTCATAGTAAGGCTTGGTATTGCGGCATTCCGGAAATCCCGGGCATGCAAGGAAACGTCCGTGAGGACCATATTTAATCACCATATGACGACCACAGTTATCACAGATCACATCGGTCTCTTCATCATGGATGTCTACTTTCTCCAGCTCTTCCTGAGCCGCATCCACATCATGTTTCAGATCCGGATAGAAGTTCCGGACTACTGTCTTCCACTGTACCGTACCATTCTCCACACAGTCCAGAAGTCCCTCCATGGTAGCCGTGAAATTCACGTCCACAATGCTTGGGAACGCCTGCTTCATAATACTGTTTACCACCTCGCCCAGCTCTGTCACATAAAGGTTACGCTGCTCCTTGGAAACATAGCGGCGGCTGATAATGGTGGTGATGGTCGGCGCATAAGTACTCGGACGGCCGATTCCAAGCTCCTCCATGGTCTTTACCAGGGAAGCCTCTGTATAATGTGCCGGCGGCTGGGTAAAATGCTGTTCCGGCTTTAACTCTTTCAGTTTCAGCTTCATGCCTTTACTCAGGCTTTGGCTTAACACATTTCCCTTCTTCATATCCTCTTCCTGCATATATACCGAAAGGAAGCCTTCAAATGCTACCTTGGAAGCGGACACAGTGAACGTATAGTCTCCACCAGCCACTTTTACAGAGGTAGTCTCATACTTCGCAGGAGCCATACGGCTGGCCGCAAAACGCTTCCAGATCAGCTGATACAAACGGAACTGATCTCGTGTAAGGGATTCTTTTATCTGTACAGGTGTACGGCTGATATCAGTTGGGCGGATAGCCTCATGAGCATCCTGGATCTTCTGTCCCTTCTTCACTGTCTTGGCTGTTTCTGACACATATTCTTCTCCATACTGGCTGCTGATGTAGCTTCTTGCTGCCGCATCTGCCTCGTCAGAAATACGTACAGAATCAGTACGAAGGTATGTGATCACACCTACAGTACCGTTGCCCTTGATATCAACACCCTCATAAAGCTGCTGTGCCAGACGCATAGTCTTCTGGGTGGAAAAATTCAGTGTTTTGGATGCCTCCTGCTGCAGGGTACTGGTAGTAAAAGGAAGCGGAGCATTCTTGATTCTCTCGCCTTTTTTCACCTCAGAGATCTCAAATTCTTCGTTCTCAAGAACCTTAAGAATCTCATCCATCTCAGCTTTATTGTGGATATCCATCTTCTTGTCTGTTCCGTAGAATTTAGCCTCCAGAGGCTTTTTCTCGCCATCCACAAGGAATTCACCATTCAGGCTCCAGTATTCTTCCGGGATAAAAGAATTAATCTCCTCCTCCCTGTCACAGATGATGCGAAGTGCAACAGACTGCACACGGCCGGCACTTAAGCCTCTCTTTACTTTCGCCCAGAGAAGCGGACTGATGGTATAACCCACCATACGGTCCAGCATTCTTCTCGCCTGCTGTGCATCTACAAGATTCATATTCAGACCGCGTGCATGCTTCAAGGAATCCTTTACAGCAGTCTTTGTGATCTCATTGAAAGTGATTCGGTGCATTTTATCCGGATCTTCTTTCAGAGCCTGCATCAAGTGCCAGGAAATTGCTTCTCCTTCACGGTCAGGGTCAGTGGCAAGATAAATCTTATCAGCTTTTTTGGCTGCCTTGCGAAGTTTGGCAAGCAATTCCCCCTTACCACGGATGGTTATATATTTCGGCTCGAAATCATTCTCCACATCTATTCCAAACTGACTCTTGGGAAAATCACGGACATGTCCGTTAGATGCCTCTACCTCATAATTTGCCCCAAGAAATTTCTTTATTGTCTTTACTTTTGCAGGTGACTCAACTATCACCAGATATTTAGCCATACTACCTCTCCTACTTTGTATTCAGTCTACATACACTACAAATTATCCCCCTGATATTCTGTAGTATTGTCTGCCTGTCTCTCCCACAAGCCCCATTAGCTGAAGTTCTGTCAGAAGAGCACAGACTTTTGATGCTGAAAAACCGGTTTTTCGTATTAAATTATCCAGATTTTCAGGTCGTAAATCGAGACCACTATACACCAAATCCAAATCCGGCGCAAGCCCCAACTTCTTTTTTTCCACATTTTGAGGTCTGTTTTTTGCCTCGATTCCCCATTCCATAAGCATGATTTCCGGGCTGTAAGCGATTCCTGCACCATCGAAAATCAGCTTGTTGCAGCCTCTGCTCAGTTCCTCTGTCACAGCTCCCGGAAGGGCATAAACACTGTGTCCATGTTCCAGGGCAAAGTTTGCAGTGATCAGGGAACCGCTCTGTTCCTTGGCTTCTACCACAAGAACAGCATCGGAAAGTCCGCTGATGATCCGGTTTCTTGCCGGAAAAGCCCAGTTCACAGGCGGAGAGCCCGGGGGAAGCTCGCTGATGATCCCGCCGCCTTTTTCCAGGATCCGCTGATAAAGCCATCTGTTGGAATTGGGATAACACACGTCCACTCCGCTTCCCAGCACTGCAAAAGTAGGAGTGTCCGTATCCAGTGCACCTTTATGCCCCTCTGCATCAATTCCTCTTGCCATTCCACTGATGATCTGCACACCGTAGCTTGCCATGGTTCTTGCATATTTAAATGCCTGACATCTGCCATAAGGACTGCACATGCGAGCACCTACCACTGCTGCAGCAGGCTTCTTCGGATCTGGCAGGTTTCCGATGTAGTACAGTTTTTTTGGCATTCCGGAAAGTTTTCTCAAACGATCTGGAAAATTGGAATCCTCTATAGTTAAACATTTGATTTTCTGCATTGCTTCCATACTAAAATACCTCCCTGCGTGCGGTTTTATGAATAAATTCATTCAGCTTCTGTACTTCTTATCAAATGCTTTGTAAGTAAGGGCTTCTGCAACATGTCTTGTGTGTATCAGTTCCTCCCCTTCCATATCCGCAATGGTGCGTGAAACCTTCAGAATCCGGTGATAGGATCTTGCACTGAGTTCCATAAGCTCAAAAGCATTTTTTGCCACCTGAAAGGCATTCTCTGTCAGCACACAGTATTTCCGTATCTGCTTCCCGGACAGTTCTCCGTTGAAACAGATTTTCTCATTCTGGTAGCGTTTCTGCTGTATTCTTCTGGCTTTTTCCACTCTTTTCCGGATAAGGGCAGAACTTTCTCCTGACTTTTCTCCTGAGATCTGGGAAAAATTAACAGGCGGCACATCTGCACATAGATCGATCCGCTCCAGAAGGGGCTGGCTCAGCTTATGAAGATAATGACTCACCTCGCCAGGTGTGCACCTGCATTTATTCATATCCGGATAATAGCCGCAGGGACAAGGGTTCATGGCTGCTACCAGAATAAATCCCGCCGGAAACACGTACGTTCCACTTGCCCTTGACAGCTGGATCTGCTTGTCCTCCAGGGGCTGTCGCAGCACTTCCAGGCTGCCTCTTGCAAATTCCGGCATTTCATCCAGAAACAGAACGCCTCTGTGAGCCAGGGTCACTTCACCGGGACCCGGGATCCTTCCGCCTCCAGCCAGAGCTGCAGACGAACTGGTATGATGCGGACTTCGAAAGGGTCTTGCCTTAATTAATGGTCTCTTTGGACTTAAAAGTCCAGCAATGCTGTAGATTTTTGTAAGCTCCAGGCTTTCCTCAAAAGTAAGAGAGGGCATGATCGTAGGTATTCTTTTGGCAAGCATGGTCTTCCCAGTGCCCGGAGGGCCGATAAACAGGATGTTGTGAAACCCGCTGACTGCAATCTCAGCAGCTCTTCTGGCACTCTCCTGACCACAGATTTCCCCGAAATCCACCAGATTCTCTTCTGCCTGATTCTCTTCTGAATTTTCCTCTGAAAACTGATTTTCTTTTCCAAATGCATCCGGATCTGAGACAAGCTTCAAAACTTCTTTTATATTTTGGACTCCGACCACTTTCATATCCTTCACCAGAGCTCCTTCTGCCAGATTTTCAAACGGAATGATACAATACCGGCATCCCAGTTCCCTTGCCCGGATCACTCTTGGCAGCACTCCGGATACACTCCTTACCTCCCCATTCAGACTGAGTTCGCCAACCACCATTACATTCCGAAGAAGCTGTGGTTCTATAAATCCCGATGCTGCCAGCACTGCTGCTGCCACGGGCAGGTCAAAACCGGCCCCTTCTTTTCGCAGATCAGCAGGTGCCAGATTCACCGTCACCTTCTTAGGCGGCAGACTGATCCCATTATTTTTTAACGCTGTGCGCACTCTGTCCTGTGCTTCTTTCACCTGGGTGCTGGGAAATCCAACCATAGTAAAACAAGGCAGACCGCTGCTTACATCAGCTTCCACCTGAACCGGGCAGACTTCCATTCCTGAAATCGCCGCTGATAAAACACTTGCAAACAATCTTATCCCTTTCTGCAGATACAGTTCTTCCCCATATGCGAACCTGCTCTGCCATTTCAATGTGTCTCTGGAATAAAAAAGAATAAAAGTAAAAAAGATATGATTAAAAGATATACAAAATTCATTATAGCCCATTTTGCTCTGAATTGCAATAGTGCATTTCGTTCTGATTTATACTTTCTGAAAGGATTCGGGGCCAGACGTTTTTCGTTGTTCGTTACATTTGGTCCCTGCAGACTCTACAGAAGAAAAAGAGGTGAACCTATGAAATTTCAGAGAATTCAAGACCTTCGGACAGACGCTGATCTGTCCCAGAAGCAGATCAGTGATATCCTTCACATCAGCCAGCGTTCCTACTCCCACTACGAAACTGGCTCCAGGAACATTCCAATCGAAATGCTGATCCGCCTTGCAAATTATTATGAAACCAGCATTGACTATCTGGTTGGCCGTACTGATAATAAAAAAATGCCGTAATTGCAAAGGTACTGAACAGGTACAAAATGAGGGGGATGCGATTTCCCCCTCATTTTGTATACCATAAATAAAGTTATTACCATTCACTCGTAACATTCCGTAAAGTATTTTTCATATATCCGTTACTTTCCTTCACTTCGAAGCTTTCCTTCCGTATCTGCAATTTTCTGAATATTTGCGACTTCATATTCATTAAACACAGAAGTATCTGCATCAAAGGTCTCCGGCTCCACAGTTCCCTTATACCAGGATTTACTGTTAAAATAATCCGCAATTCTCTGTGTCACAAATTTCCTGCCATGTCGGGCATAAATCTCATTTTTCGCCAGTTCCAGCTGGTCAGATGAATAGCCTGACAAATCCTCATCTGTAAGGTATCGGCTGTTGCTGTCCGGGAATATATAATCCCTAGAAGAGAGATCCGTTTTATCTGTATTATCAGCCGGAGTCACGGAAGGTGCCTGTGTCACAGAAGCGGCTTTCTCCCTTGTAAGGACCCCATCTACCTTTGGTGTCACCCCGGCACCCTCTGCAGCGGAAGCTGTATTAAGGCGCAGATAAAGTTTGCCCTGATCAAAGGTCATATTTCCACGCACCTGGTTTCCCCAGGAATCTGTAAAGGAAAGCTTTGCTGCATTTCCAGCCACTTTTGCAGTGTCCGAAGCTTCCGAAACCTCAGTGCCGGCATTGTCACCAGCCTGAGAAAAAGTAAAAGTAACAGACTTCAGGGTAAGGTCGTCTATAGACAGTGTCACCAGTCCATCCTTGCTGTACCAGGTTCCCATATAATCACTAGCCATGAACGCCGGTGCCCTGGTAATCACTGGAGTCGGTGTCACTGTGGCTGTAGGCTCCGGTGTGGGCGTAGCTGTAGCCGCTGGAGTCGGTGTCACTGTGGGCACCCTTTCCAGAGCCTCAATGGCAGCCTTCTTCTGCTGCTCCTTCTGAATCTTTTTCTTATGTTCGGCAAACAGAAGCCCCGCTGCTCCAATCATGATAAATATGGCAATCAGGGCAAACAGCGTTGCTTTTAGTACATCTTTGTTGTGCTTTTTCACAGGCAGTCACCTCCTGTTTATTCCTGTCCGTTCCAGCAATAAGTGCAAAGCTTGCACGGTTCAATATCAATTGACTTCTTCAGATCATCCAGACGATGATATTTCAGGGATGTAAAATTCAGTTCCTTGCGGATTTCTTCCAGCATTTCTTTGTAGTTTGTAGAATCCGGATTTGCATAATCCTGCAAAATCCTGTCTGATACATTGTCCCCTTCACGTTTCGCAATGATCCTTCTTGTGATCAGATCCATCTCTGACTTAGAGCGTGAGAAATTCAGGTACTTACATCCATATAAAAGCGGCGGGCAGGCAGGTCTGATATGAACCTCCTTAGCACCATTGTTATAGAGGAATTCTGTTGTCTCACGAAGCTGGGTACCTCTTACGATAGAGTCGTCAATCATAAGGAGGCTTTTATCTTTGATCAGTTTATGTACTGGGATCAGTTTCATTCTGGCGATAAGATTTCGCTGGCTCTGCTGAGTCGGCATAAAAGATCTTGGCCATGTGGGCGTATATTTAATAAACGGACGGGCAAACGGCACACCAGAGCGGTTAGCATAGCCGATGGCATGTGCAATACCGGAATCCGGTACTCCTGCAACCAGATCCGGATTCACTTCTCCGGCATCTCTTCCTGCCAGAATATCGCCGCATTTGTAACGCATTTCCTCTACATTTACCCCCTCATAAGTGGAGGTTGGATATCCATAATATACCCAGAGGAAAGAACAGATTCGCATCTTGTCTCCTGGCTTCTGCAGAACCTGTGCGCCCTCCGGGGTGATAAAATCAATCTCTCCAGGTCCCAGCTCTTTCAAGTCTTCATAGCCAAGATTAATGTAGGCATGACTTTCAAAAGAAGCACAACATGCATCTTCCTTCTTGCCGATTACAAGAGGAGTTCTTCCATAACGGTCGCGTGCTGCGTAAATGCCCTCCCCTGTCATAAGAAGAAGGGTCATAGAGCCCTCGATCATTTCCTGGGCATAGCGGATTCCCTCAACAATACTGTCTTTCTGATTGATCAGCGCTGCCGTTACCTCTGTAGGATTCACACTGCCACCGCTCATCTCCAGAAAATGGGTATGCCCGTCTTTGAAGCATTTCTCTACCAAAGCTTCTATATTATTGATCTTACCTACTGTTGTAATTGCAAAATTTCCCAGATGGGAGCGCACCAGAAGAGGCTGCGGTTCATTGTCAGAAATACAGCCTATTCCAAGATTGCCTTCCATCTCTGCCACATCTTTGTCAAATTTGGTACGGAACGGTGAGTTCTCAATATTATGGATCACGCGGTTAAATCCACTGCTCCTGCTATAAACGGTCATTCCGCCCCTTCTTGTACCCAGATGGGAGTGATAATCAATTCCAAAAAAAAGATCCATTACACAATCAGACTTTGACGCAACACCAAAAATTCCACCCATTTTTCCTTAGTCTCCTTATTTTTTCTCCTTTATAACGCCTTTTCTGTAGGCATCCAAAAGCTGTTTCAGCTCCTGAATTCGTTCTTTCAGTGCCTTACCATTATCCGTATCTCCCACAAGTGCACGCCTTGGATTATAGCGGACAGCCACACGGTTGGACACAATGTCCCTCTCTGTTTCCACTGCATCTTCCGCCGAAGTAAAAGGCTCATGGGCAGTCAGGCTCAGACCATAGGAACTGTAAACAAGAGTATATCCGGCAATACCGGTCACATTCCGGTATGCCTCACAAAAACCACCGTCAATTACGATCACCTTGCCATCACATTTCACCGGATTCTCTCCCTCCAGCTGATGAACAGGCACGTGACCATTGATAATATGCCCCTCATCCGGATCCAGCCCGAATTCTTCCAGCATACGATTTACTACCTCTTCTTTTTCCCAGAGGTGATAGTAGGCATTCTTTTTCTCTTTGTGTGTCTCTTTATCTGCGATAAAATAACGCTCGAAGGTAGTCATTTTATCTTTTCCATAAAGGGGAGAATTAGGCCCGGCCCAGATATACCACAGAATATCCTGGCTTGCTTTCTTCTCCTTCTCATCTACGGTAAAAAAAGCTTTTCTTACGTAGGCTTCCAGTTTATCATAAAGTGCCTTGCCTTTACAAGTCTCACCGTAAATCTCAACTTCTTTCAGAGTTCCATCCTCGTTCAGCGGAATACTTCCATGGAAAAGAAGGTTCCCGTTATAGGTCTTATAAAGGCCGCCTTTATCCAGAAGCAGCTGCATGTGGTTCTGAAGCTTCTCGCAGTTTCGAAATGCTGAGCTCAGGCGCTCCACTACTTCTTTTTCCCCATCTGTCAGCTCATAAGGATGTCCCCAGTCAATGGTTGGAAAATGGGTGTCCAGAAGATTATGCACACTTCCATCCGGCAGCTGCACAGTGCCCTTCTCCGGATCAATCCCCTCCATAACGCATCGATTCTCCATATGAAAATCCGGATGTTCTTTCGCCAGTACCCCTTCCAGCTTAAACTGGATAATGGAAATGGCTTTGTGCATTTTCCTGCTCAGCTCTTTCTCAAGAGCATTGTAATTGGAAGGATTGCCATGTACTTCAAATACCTGGCAGGGATCATCCCCGTAAACCTCCATGGCAAAAGCAGCAAGAGGCATCATATTGATTCCATAACCATCCTCCAGAATATCCAGATTGCCGTAACGGATACTGTTACGGATCACTGTGGCCATACAGGCAGCCTGTCCTACAGCGGCGCCCATCCATACCACATCATGGTTTCCCCACTGAATATCCAGAGAATGATAATCCATCAGTCTGTCCATAATAAAATGAGGACCTGGACCTCTGTCATATATATCTCCAAGCACATGAAGATGGTCTACAACCAGTCTCTGGATCAGTTCAGCAAGAGCGATAATGAAGTTCTCTGCCCTGCCGATATCTATAATGGTATCCACAATGGAATCGTAATAAGCCTCTTTATCCAGAACTTCTGCTTTCTCTGTGATCAGCTCTTCGATCACATATGCATAATCAGAAGGCAATGCCTTACGAACCTTGGATCTGGTATATTTAGAGGCAGTTGTCTTGCACACCTCAATGAGACGGTACAGGGTGATCTTGTACCAGTTCTGCATATCAGACTCTTTCTTCTTCACATAGGCAATTTTTTCCTTCGGGTAATACACAAGGGTTGCCAGGGAACGCTTGTCACTGTTGCTTAAGGTATGTCCAAATACATCATCTATCTTCTTTCGCACAGCTCCCGAGCCGTTTCGAAGCACATGGGAAAAAGCTTCGTACTCTCCGTGGATATCGGAAAGAAAATGCTCGGTGCCCTTTGGAAGATTGAGAATGGACTGAAGGTTGATGATCTCTGTAGAAGCCTTCCCGATGGTGGGGTAGAGCTCCGCCAGACGTTGTAGGTAGCGCAGTTCTTCTGTTTTCATGGAACCTCCTAAATTCATATTACTCTTATTTAACCAGCGTTAGTAATTGTGACGCACATCTTGCAGAAAGCCTTTTTCAAACATGCTCTAGAAATCAAACAATGAAATCTGGTTGGATTGTGGAATATCTCCAAATAATCCAAGTTTATCCATCAGATCAATTACAGTCTTGCTGACCTTGGTCCTGTCACGGAAATCATCCTTGGAAAGAAATCTTCCCTGTACAGCAGCATCCACTACAGCATCTGCCGCCTTATCTCCAAGACCTTCTATAGAATCAATGGACGGCATCAGTTTTCCTTCTATGATCTGGAAGCGATGTGCCTTCGCACGGTAAATATCAATGGGCATAAAATCATAACCTCTTGCATACATTTCCTGAACAATACGCATATCTTTCAGGGTATCCTGCTCTTTTTTGGACGCAGCGTCCCCTTTCTTGCGTATCTCTGCCATATAAAACTCCAGCTTTTCTTTTCCCATACACATCAGTTCATAGGAAAAAGCTGTGGCACGGATACTGAAGTATGCACCGTAATAAGCCAACGGCTGGAATACCTTAAACCAGGCGATTCTGTATGCCATCATAACGTAAGCTGCCGCATGGGCTTTCGGGAACATATATTTGATTTTTTTGCAGGACCAGATGTACCAGTCCGGAACGCCATGTTCCTTCATGGTTGTGATCCATTCATCACGAAGACCTTTTCCCTTACGGACACTCTCCATGATGGTAAATGCCAGACCACTCTCCACTCCCTGGCCAATGAGATAGATCATAATATCATCTCGGGTACAGATTGCTGTAGAAATGGTAGCCTTTCCTTCTTCGATCAGAGTCTGGGCATTTCCCAGCCACACGTCAGTACCATGGGAAAGTCCGGCAATACGGACCAGATCAGAAAAATATTTCGGCTTGGTATCCACAAGCATCTGCATGGCAAAATCAGTACCAAACTCTGGAATTCCCAGACAGCCAAGCTTGCAGCCGCCGATATCCTTCGGATCAATTCCAAGAGCTTCTGTACTGGCAAAAAGTGACATAACCGCCTTGTCATCAAGAGGAACCTCTCTTGCATTCAGGTCTGTCATATCCTCAAGGGTACGGATCATGGTGGGATCATCGTGTCCCAGAATATCCAGCTTCAGCAGGTTTCCATCAATGGAATGGTAGTCAAAATGGGTGGTGATAAATCCACTGCTGGAATCGTTCGCCGGGTACTGGACCGGGGTAAATTTCTCTATTTCCTCTCCCATTGGGAGTACAATAATTCCGCCAGGATGCTGACCGGTGCTTCGCCGGATACCGGTACACCCCTGTACAATACGGTTGATCTCGCAGGAACGCTTGTGCTGCCCCCGCTCTTCAAAATAGTTCTTTACATATCCGAATGCGGTCTTCTCCGCAAGGGTACCGATGGTTCCCGCCTTGAAGGTCTGACCTTTTCCGAATATAACCTCTGTATAATGATGGGCATTGGACTGATACTCTCCTGAGAAGTTCAGGTCGATATCAGGCTCCTTGTCTCCTTTGAATCCAAGGAAGGTCTCAAAAGGAATGTCAAAACCCTGTTTAGTCATCCTGGTGCCGCACTTTGGACAGATCCTGTCTGGCATATCGCATCCTGCCATGCCGGAAAATGCCTTGATCTCCGGAGAATCAAAGTCACTGTACTTACACTCCGGATTGGGGCACAGATAATGGGGCGGCAGAGGATTTACCTCTGTAATACCAGACATGGTAGCCGCTAAGGAAGAACCTACAGACCCTCTGGAGCCCACCAGATAACCATCTGCATTGGACTTCCACACCAGCTTCTGGGCAATGATATACATCACCGCATATCCATTGGAGATAATGGAATTCAGCTCTTTATCCAGACGGTCTTCCACGATCTTGGGAAGCACTTCACCGTACATTTCATGAGCTTTCTGGAAGCACATATCCTTTAAGTCCTGGTCAGAATTCTCAATAACCGGCGGATATTTATCCGGATGGATCGGTGACATTTTCTCTATCATATCCGCAATCTTCACTGTATTTGTAATTACCACTTCCTCTGCCTTCTCACTTCCCAGATAAGAAAACTCCTCCAGCATTTCCTCAGTAGTGCGAAGATAAAGAGGTGCCTGATTGTCAGCATCCTTGAAGCCGCTTCCAGCCATGATAATACGGCGGTAGATTTCGTCCTGGGGATCCATAAAGTGAACGTCACAGGTAGCAACAACCGGCTTGTTAAACTGTTCACCAAGCTTTACAATCTTTTTGTTGATCTCAATCAGATCCTCTTTCGAATGAATCGTGTCATTCTTTTCATCCTCCACCATGAACATGTTGTTCCCAAGGGGCTGGATTTCCAGATAATCATAAAAGCTTACCAGTCTTGCGATTTCCTGCTCCGGTGCATTGCGCAAAAGAGCCTGGTAAAGCTCACCAGCCTCACAGGCACTTCCAATAAGAAGTCCCTCCCGATGTGCCTCAAACACGCTCTTTGGCACACGGGGTCTGTGGTTAAAATACTTGATATGAGACTTGCTTACCAGCTTGTACAGATTGATACGGCCGGTCTCATTTCGCATGAAAATAACGGCATGGTAAGTGGGCAGCTTCTTAATGGTGTCCGAGGAAACCTTTCCCTGCTCATTCAGCTTGTCTACATCCGTAATATCTCTTTCCCTGCACATTTCCACAAATTTCTCGAAAATACATGCCGTACACTCTGCGTCATCAACCGCACGATGGTGATGATCCAGGGAAACGCCAACTGCCTTGGCAACGGTATCCAGCTTAAAACGGTTCAGCGCAGGCAGCAGGAATCGTGCCATACCTACCGTATCCACATAGGTGAAATCATTTGGGATTCCCATGCGGTTACAATTCTCTATAATAAAACTCATATCGAAATCTGCGTTGTGGGCTACCATTGTAGCTCCTTCACAAAATTTCAGAAATTCCGGTAAAATTTCTTCAATTGGACGGGCATCCATAACCATGCTGTCATTAATACTGGTCAGCTGCTCAATTCGAAATGGAATTGGAACCTGAGGATTGACAAATGTGGAAAAACGATCTGTGATCTTTCCGTTTTCCACCAATACGGCACCAATTTCAATGATCTTGCAGGTAAGTGGGGAAAATCCTGTGGTCTCAATATCGAAAACCACGAATCTGCCGTCCAGGGACTGTTTTTTCGGGTTGGTGACCATCCCCTTTAAGTCGTCTACCAGATAGGCCTCCATACCGTAAAGCACCTTAAAATCAGAATCCTTTGGCACGCAGCCTCCCCACGCATCAAAGCAATGGTTTGCCTCCGGGAAAGCCTGCACCACGCCATGATCTGTGATGGCAATGGCAGGATGGCCCCACTCGTAGGCACGTTTTACCAGCGCTTTTGCCTCGGTTACACCATCCATATCGCTCATTTTCGTATGACAGTGAAGCTCAACACGCTTCTGAGGGCTGGTGTCCACTCTGGAGCTGCGGAAATCGGAGATTTTCTTAATTCCGGAGATGGAACCTATGGTAAGCTCACCATCGAAACGGTCAATAGAAGTAACGCCTTTAATTTTCAGGAAGGCACCTTTTTTCACATGCTCTTTGATCTCCGGCACCTGCTCGTTGCGCAGGAACATTTTTACTGTGATGGAATCTGTGAAGTCCGTAACCGGGAAAATCAGTATGGTCTTCTCATTTCGAATCTCTCTCGCTTCCACATCCATAACCTGGCAGCGGATGATAACCTCTCCCATTTCCTGCACAATATTTTCCAATGGAATAGGCTCGTCCTCGAAATCTCTTCCATAAATAACATCCGGATTTGGATCCTTGCGGAAGCCACCACGGAAATCACCCCATTTGCCTTTCTTTTCGAATGGCTTTTTCTCGAAAGGCTTCTTTTCACTGGCTGCCTCTGCTTTCTTCTCCGGTCTGGCAGCGGCTGTCTTGCCGGCTGCTGCCTCTTTTCCTGTTTTTTCCTCAGCTGCAGAAGCTGGTGCTACGCTCTCTTCTTCTGTGGAAAGTCTGGCATGCTTCAGCACATTGGCTACTTCCTGACGGATCTGGATAGCTGCATTTTTGCGGTACCTGCTCTCCTCCGTCTGCACATAATCCAGAGAAACTTTCAGGTCCATTCCACAACGCTCGCAGAATACTTTGTGAAGATATTCAATAAGTATCTCACTTTTCTGTCTGGAAATCACAGAATCCGGAAGTACCATATTCAGGCAGTCATCTTCTGGAAATGTGATCTGTGCCTGCTTGAACAGATTGTATTCCAGCATGTTGTAATTGCGAAGCTCCAGTTCCATGCTGGAGCGATAGGTATCCAGGAAATTCTTTGGCGTGTACTGTCTGGACAGATGGAACTTCTCGATTACCTTCACACTCACTTCAAGACCTGGAAAGCACTGTCTCTGAATCTGCTCTTCCAGGCTGAAAATATGCTTTTTGTGGATCCAGCGGTCGCTTTTCAGGTAAACCCGGACACAGGTTTTGGCAGAGTTGCAGGCAACCTTGGTGACGATCACCTCTTCCAGAAGTTCACTTAATTCCTGTTTTAATTTTAAGTTTGGAAATACGTCAAAAAATTCTTTTTCCATTTATAGAATATACACCTTCTGTCATTTCTGTGTCTTATTGCTATCCCAGTTCATCAATTCTTCTCTCAAGGTATCCAGCAGCTGGTCTTCCGGCACTTTCTTCACAATCTCACCGCCTTTGATCAGAAGACCTACACCTACGCCGCCTGCAATTCCGATATCGGCTTCTTTCGCTTCTCCCGGGCCATTTACCACACAGCCCATAACAGCTACTTTAATGTCAAGAGGGATATCCTGCACCATAGTTTCTACTTTATTTGCAAGACCGATCAGATCGATCTGGGTGCGCCCGCAGGTTGGACAGGATACTACTTCCACGCCGCCTTTGCGAAGTCCAAGGGTTTTTAGGATACGTCTGGCAGATTTTATCTCTTCCAGAGGGGCACCAGTCAGGGAGACGCGGATCGTGTCACCGATTCCCTGGTATAAAATAATACCAAGCCCTATGGCAGATTTGATATTTCCAGAATAAAGGGTTCCTGCCTCTGTAATTCCCACATGGAGAGGATAACTGGTCTGTTCCGCAATCAGTTCGTGAGCCCTGGCGCACATCATAACATTAGAAGATTTGATGCTGATCACCAGATTGTCGTAGCCAAGCTCTTCAATAATGTGCACCTTGTTAAGGGCGCTTTCTACCAGACCTTCTGCGGTAACACCGTGATATTTCTCCACCAGTTCTTTCTCAAGAGAACCGCTGTTTACCCCAACACGGATGGGAATATTCCGCTCCTTCGCCACATCTACAACTGCCTTGATACGCTCTGTGCTTCCAATATTTCCGGGATTGATACGGATCTTGTCGGCACCGTTCTCCATGGCCGCAATCGCAAGACGATAATCAAAATGAATATCTGCTACCAGCGGAATGTGAATTTGTTTTTTGATCTCTTTCAGAGCCTTTGCCGCTTCCATGGTCGGCACTGCACAGCGGATAATGTCGCAGCCAGCAGCCTCCAGGGCAAGGATCTGCTCTACGGTTGCCTGCACATCCTCTGTTTTTGTATTGGTCATAGACTGGATCAGGATGGGATTTCCGCCTCCAATCTTCTTATTTCCTATCTGAATTACTTTGGTATGGTCTCTGTACATACGAAATTCCTCCATATATTATGAACATGGTATTCTTTGGTTACTGTTCACTGATAGCATTCTTTGCGGTTCACTTTTACACCGCAGGCGCTTATCAAACTTTTCTATGCAAAAAGGCACAAAAGGGATGTCTCTGACACCCCTGCTGTACAGTTATTTTCACAGCATTCTGCAAGTATTTTCAAACAGGCTCCAGAGCCTGTTTTCTTTGCAATTTAATGCTGGATTTCCAACAATTTATTCTTCAAGTCTTCTTCCATCTTGCGCATTTCCAGTTCTGCCTGGGCTCTCTTGGCGCGGCCCTCTTTCTGAATATTCATGACATCATCCAAAGTAGCGATCAGCTCCTGATTGGTCTGCTTCAGAGTCTCAATATCCACGATTCCGCGCTCAGATTCCCTGGCAGTCTCTGTGGATGCAAGGTGAAGTGCCTCCGCATTTTTCTTCAAAAGCTCATTTGTCAGGTCTGTTACCTGGCGCTGGGCCTGGGCTGCTTCTGTGGAATGGGCGATTCCAAGTGCCAGTACCATCTGGCTCTTCCAAAGTGGAATGGTATTTACAATGGTTGTCTGGATTTTTTCTA
Source organism: Ruminococcus sp. RTP21484sp1_RTP21281st1_A8_RTP21281_210402 (assembly GCF_040914025.1). Taxonomy (NCBI): domain Bacteria; kingdom Bacillati; phylum Bacillota; class Clostridia; order Eubacteriales; family Oscillospiraceae; genus Ruminococcus; species Ruminococcus sp. RTP21484sp1_RTP21281st1_A8_RTP21281_210402. The sequence goes on along the minus strand of NZ_JBCPGE010000004.1, from coordinate 30,245 downwards.
CCATAAGGGTGTCATTGTTCTGCACCAGACGAATCTGCGGTGCTGTCTGCAGGGAAATGGTTCTGGTCAGTTCCAGATCATGTAGCTTCTTCTCGAAACGATTGCACTTGCTGTCCAGATCCTTGGCTTCCTGCGCATCCTCCGGAAGTCCGCTGACTGCTGCTTTTGCCTCCAGATCTTTTAATTTTCCCTCCCGTACTTCCTGCAGCTTCTGTTTTCCTGCAAGGATGTACATGGTCAGTTCTTTATAATAGTTCAGGTTCTGAGCATACATTTTTTCCAGAACTGCGGAATCCTTCATGAGACGCATCTGGTGATCCTGAAGGGAGGTAGTGATCTTCTGCACATTTACCTCAGCCTTGGCGTAGCGGTTCTTCATATTTTCAATCTTGCTGCCCTGTTTCTTGAAAAAGCCAAGAAAGCCTTTCTCCTCCTCAGCAGCATCAAAATCGCGAAGCTCGCCTACCACCTGGGTGATCAGCTCTCCAACCTCACCCAGATCCTGTGTCCGTACATTTTCAAGAGCTGCATCGGAAAAATCAGCCATTTTCTTCTGGGTTCCGGCACCGTACTGGAGGATCTGGCTGGTATTCTCAATGTCAATTTTCTTAGCAAAGCTGTCTACCATCTGCTGTTCTTCCGGGGAGAGAACGGTCTGTTCCATTTCCTTTTTCACAGCTTCGGCTTCCGGCTCTGCTGCAATCTCTGCCTTTGACTCTCCCAAATCCGGTTCTAATGTAAGTGTAGGTGCGTTATCTTCAAAACCTGTAAATTCGTTTCCCATAGCATCCTCCTTGTGTATAGGTCTGCCCATATTTATCAGCAGCCTTCAGTTTGGCATTTTCGTTATTTTTATAACACGCTCTAACCCCGCTGCAAATCTTATCTTTTCATATACTTAACATTCCGCACACTGCTAGAGCCTGTTTTTTTCAGCCTCTTTTCTCATACGGGTAAGCTCGTCCTCAGTCAGCCCTTCCTGTGCCAAAACTGTATTCAGAACAGAAATATCACTGGATACATCCATAGCCGTGTCTTCAAATATGGAATCCAGAAGCTTCTCAAAAGCCACATTCAACGTATCAATAGTCTCTTCGATTTCTTTCTTGGAAGAAGTAATATTCTCTCCCTGAACCGGCTGGCTGTCCATTTCTTCATATGCATTCAAAAGCTTCACAGTCATAGGAAGATAATAATCCATAAGGCGGTTCAAATCCGGAATAATCTCCGGATGAGCCTTGGCGCGTTCAAAAATCTTCGCTATGATCAGCTCCATACGGGAGATTTTTCTGGAAATCTCTTCTCCTGGAATGGCATCATTGCTGCGGTGGATTTTATCAAGAAAGTCATTTCCCTTATCCAGAACCTGCCGGACTTCCGGGGAAAGTCTGATTCTTTCCGCAGCATCCCGTTCTGCTTCCACACACGCCCGGGCATCTGCCTGTTCATGCTGGTTAAATTTCTGCCTTTCTTTTTCCTCTGCCTGCTGACGAAGCGCTGCCTCCTGGCGTGCACGCTCTTCATCCTGCTGATGATCTCTTTCTTCCAGCCGCTTCTGAGTGCTTACATATTGGTCGTAAGTCTCATTACTTGTGATCAGACAAGTTTCCTGTTTATCAACATGTCCCTGAAGGAACCAGCCTTTGCTTATCATACGTTTGATATCTTTTTTTACAAATTTCACCGGCTTGCCGACTGCCTGTGCCAGCTGCTGGAAATTGCAGTAGGTGTGAGTGCCAAGAGCCTTGATATACTTGTTTCGGCGGCTTAAACTGGTAAGACTGCTGCAGCCCTGTCCAAGAAGAATACCTCCGCCGACCGTAAATGCCGCCAGCACTGCCGAAATTCCAAGCATTACACTGCTGCTAAAGCCAGCTCCAATTCCACCAACTACCATTGTAGCAATTCCAAATACTCCAGTAAGAATCCCACCAAACACTGTCTTCAGAATTCCCCCGACCTTGATTCCATTCGTCGGTAAATACAATGCCAGATCCGAATTCTGGTGATTGGTATCCTGCCTGCCTGTACCATTTCTCTGGAAATTTCCATTACGCGAATCATTCCCTTTCGCATCGGCATATCCTTGATAACCAGTTCCATGATCCTCCCCGGTACTCCGGTTTTTCTTTCCATCCTTCTGAAAATCCCAGGACCGATTCTCTCTGTAATCATAAGAACTGCCGCTGCGGTAATTGGTATATTTCCCACTGCCCACAGTATTATTAAGCGCATCCCGAAGGGCATCACTCCCATTATCAATAGCCTTATTCAGCGCCTGATTAATACTCTGGCTCAGTTTCTGGTAATTTTTTTCATTTACTGCACTGTCAATGATGCTCTGGATCTTATCTCCAAGTTCATCAAATTCGTTATATCCCATCTTTTCCTCCGGATATTTTATTTCACAACGCTTGTTTTATCATTATACAAAAATCCCCCTCAAAAAACAAGACACCATAAAATATAAACACATTATACTTTTTGTAACCTTTTTCACAGGAAAATCACTTAAAAAATCTGCTTTTCCCATTGAATTTCACACGTAAAAGTTTTACAATAGTAAAAACATTGGGGATTCACAATAAGAATCTCCCCCCAAAAACCACGCTAGGAGGAAATTGTTATGGAAAAAAAGAACATTGACTGGGGAAACCTGGGCTTTGGTTATGTAAAAACAGACTACCGTTATGTATCCAATTATAAAGACGGCAAGTGGGATGAGGGAGGCCTTACCACAGATGATATGGTTACCATCAGTGAGTGTGCAGGTGTCCTTCAGTATGCACAGACTGTTTTTGAGGGTATGAAAGCATATACTACAGAAGACGGACATATCGTTACTTTCCGTCCTGACCTGAACGGTGAGCGTATGGAGCATTCCGCCGCAAGACTGGAAATGCCTGTATTCCCGAAAGACCGTTTTGTTGACGCAGTTGTTCAGACAATTAAAGCAAATGCAGCATATGTTCCGCCATATGGTTCTGGTGCTACTTTATATGTACGTCCGTACATGTTCGGAAGCGACGCTGTTATCGGTGTAAAACCTGCCAGCGAGTATCAGTTCCGTGTATTCACCACACCTGTCGGACCATACTTCAAAGGCGGCGCTAAGCCGATCACAATCCGTGTCAGCGACTTTGACCGTGCTGCACCAAATGGTACCGGTCATATCAAAGCTGGTCTTAACTACGCAATGAGCCTTCATGCGATCGTTGACGCTCATAAGAACGGATTCGATGAGAACATGTATCTTGATTCCAAAACTCGTACCAAGGTTGAGGAGACAGGCGGAGCAAACTTCTTATTCGTAACAAAAGACGGCAAGGTTGTTACTCCGAAGTCTGACAGTATCCTTCCATCCATCACACGTCGTTCTCTGATCTACGTTGCGAAAGAGTACCTTGGACTTGAGGCTGAGGAAAGAGAAGTATACTTCGACGAAGTGAAGGATTTCGCAGAGTGCGGTCTTTGCGGTACTGCTGCTGTTATCTCTCCTGTTGGAAAGATCGTGGACCACGGCAAAGAGATTTGCTTCCCAAGCGGCATGAACGAGATGGGACCGATCACCAAGAAGCTGTATGAAACCCTTACCGGAATCCAGATGGGACGCATCCAGGCTCCAGAGGGATGGCTGAAGGTTATTGAGTAATTTCTTAAGCTTCCCATTTTTCGTATTTTTTCAAACACACTCTACACAGCATATAACAAAAATCAGTTCTGTCGTGATGGCAGAACTGATTTTTTTAAAAACACATTATATTTTCCCGCTTATTTATTTCTCTCATATCTCACAAACTTATATTCCAGATCAAAATATGTCTGCTCTTCACTCTCTGCTGCCACATGCCACTGTGGATCTTCATCCAGATTCGGAAAATAACTGTCTGCAATATAAGCAAAATCAATCTTGGTCACCTGAGCAGCATCGCAATAAGGAAGAAGCTGCTTATAGATAGTGTCGCCGCCGATGCAGTATACATCTTCTGCCGGATACTTTTTCAATTCTTCCATAAGCTCTTCAATAGAATGAACGATTATGGCATCTTTCACCTTGTAATTCTCATTTCTGGTAAGAACGATGTTTATGCGGTTTTTAAGAGGAAGCCCTCCTGGGAAACTCTCCAGGTTCTTTCTTCCCATAACACAAACCTTGCCAGTGGTCTCCTGACGAAACATTTTCATATCCGCCGGAATGCTTACAAGAAGCTTATTGTCTTTTCCAATTCCCCAGTTTTTGTCAGCAGCTACTATTATTTTCATTTCTTATAATCTCCTTTATACGAACTCCTAGAGCATGTCTAAAAATCATTCCCGCAATCTGCACGCCCCACTTTGCGGGAGATTTTGCCCAAATTCGGTTGCCGTAGCCCGCTACAGCAGCCTCACCATATCTGAAACGCATGCGGCATTGGAACCCTTTCTCATTTACTCCATGTTTAAATGGCAATCGGAATATTTTTAATCTGAGGCCAGGTCTGATAATTCTCCACGATCAGATCATCCGTGGTAAAATCATAGAAATTCTTCACATTCGGATTCAGTTTCACAGTCGGTGCCGGATAAGGTGTCCTGGAAATCAGCTCCTTGATAACCGGAACATGTCTGTCATAAATATGACAATCCGCGATCACATGTACCAGCTCACCGGCTTCCATGTCACAGCATTGTGCGATCATCATAAGAAGAAGGGAGTACTGGCATACATTCCAGTTATTTGCAGCCAGGATATCCTGGGAGCGCTGGTTCAAAATGGCATTTAAAGTCAGCTTGTCCTTTCCAGGCTCCTTTGTTACATTGAAGGTCATAGAGTAAGCACATGGGTAAAGATTCATCTCATGAAGATCTTCATGCACATAAATATTGGTCATAATACGACGGCTGTATGGATTATTCTTCAGATCATAAAGAACACGGTCTACCTGATCCATCATGCCTTCTTTGTACTGATGCTTCACACCCAGCTGATAACCATACGCTTTTCCAATGGAGCCATTCTCGTCAGCCCAGCTATCCCAGATATGGCTGTGAAGGTCATGAATGTTGTTTGATTTCTTCTGCCAGATCCAGAGGATCTCATCCATAGCGCTCTTTAATGCGGTCTTGCGAAGGGTCAGCGCTGGAAATTCCTTTCTCAGATCATAACGGTTCACAACACCAAAACGTTTGATCGTATAAGCAGAAGTGCCATCCTCCCACACTGGCCGGACCTTCTCCCCTTCTGTACTGGTTCCGTTCTCAATTACGTCTTTACACATATCTATAAAAATATGATCAGCTAAACTCATACCTGTCTTTTTCCTCCTGGTCTCCATTGTGCGTTCTTTATAGCAACACGATACCTGGCTGCCAGAGTCTCTCCCCACCAAGTATCTCGCTGCTTTTCATACTTCAACAATTTTAGCATAGATTCCTGTAAATAACAAGTTCTTTGCCCTCCTGTCTCCCTTCTGCTTGCTCTGGTTTTATTGTTTTTTCAAAGCCTTGTCAAATCACCTTTTTCTTTACAATCTTATTTTCCCGTGTTATAGTAAACCCCATGAAGAAAATTTTAATCCATTTACTGAAACCTCTTTCTTTTCTTCCTGCAATTCTGATGATGTATCTGATCTATTCATTTTCAGCCCAGACAGGGGAGGTGTCCGGAGCCCTAAGCTATGAAGTCAGCTACCAGATTGTGGAAACCAAGAATGAAGTTCTCAACGAAAACAAAACTTATGACGAGCTCGCCTATTCTGCCAGCTCCATCGAATTTTATGTGCGAAAAGCAGCTCACATGACAGAGTACTGTCTGCTTGCCATTGCCATTTCTTTCCCACTTTATGTTTACGGAGTAAGAGGTATCTGGCTGATCCTGCTGGCAGGCGCCATATGCGTAGGCTTCGCAGGCTTTGATGAATACCACCAGTCCTTTGTGGCAGACCGCGGACCTTCTGTACGTGATGTGGGAATCGACAGCATCGGAGTCACAGCGGGAATCCTGTTGGTGCAGGCATTCTGCTGGTCCACTCTACATAACCCAAGCGGGAAACGCAGGCGCAGGAAACGGCGCTAGAGCGTGTATTTCAACAAAAAAACAGACTTCTGATTGATTATCACTCATTCGGAAGTCTGTTTATTTTTTTATATTTAGTATTGTATTCGTAATTTCGTGCTGTTATAATCATAAAACGCAAAAGTAACCGCCCGGTCTGCAAACTAGTACATCGTTCTCGAAATAACTACACCACTCATTTTTCATACATATATTAACACTATCTAATATATCAATTTCTTTTCAAAAAACAATACTCTCTATTCTTCATCCTCTGTCGCATCCCCTAACTGGCTAACCAGATTAGCGCGGTCAGCAATAGACATTTTCTTATTCAAGGATGAAGTACTTTCCATTTTAGATTCAACTGTCCTTGAAGTTTCTGTCTCAGAAGCCTGCGCTTCACTTTCTGCATTCGACTCCTTCTGAATCTTGCCAGCCTTTATGCTGCCGCGGATTCCATTGATCACGAAAGCCACGCCAAGCACAATAAAAATCACTCCCGCAACCATAAAGCCAGGACTGCTGCCCTCAGCACCATTTATTACATTCTGGCAAAGTGAAACACCAAGATAAGCCACATAAACCCCTGCCAGAATCATAACCAGGCAGGTTCTCATAGGCATAGCAGACTTCCCATTTCTGGCTTTCTGCTTCTCATTTACATCAGTCTCTTCCAGATTCTTATTTTCCATATTCATCCCCCTTATGAAATAGCAAACTGACTCTCATACAGATTCGCATAGAAGCCCTTCTTCGCCAGCAATTCCTCATGTCTGCCCTGCTCGATAATATTTCCGTCCTTCATGACCAGGATCAGATCTGCCTCCTGAATAGTGGAAAGACGATGTGCTACAATAAAGCTGGTTCTTCCTTCCATCAACTCTGCAAAAGCCTTCTGCACCTTCACCTCAGTACGGGTATCAATGGAAGAAGTGGCCTCATCCAGGATCAACATAGCCGGGTGCATCAGCATAACCCTTGCAATGCAAAGAAGCTGCTTCTGTCCCTGGGAAATATTTCCGCCTCCCTCTGAAATCACGGTATCATAGCCGTTTGGCATACGCTTGATAAAACTGTGGGCATGTGCATGCTTAGCTGCCTCCATAACCTTTTCCAAAGTCGCATCCGGCTTTCCATAGGCAATGTTCTCGCGGATGGTTCCTGCCTTCAGCCAGGTCTCCTGAAGCACCATACCAAAGTTTCGTCTCAGGCTGTCTCTTGTCAGCTCTCTTACCGGATAACCGCTTACCTTAATCTGTCCCTTATCTACATCATAGAATCTCATAAGAAGGTTGATCATAGTGGTCTTACCGCATCCGGTAGGTCCGACGATGGCGATCCTCTGTCCAGGTTTTACGTCAATGGAAATATCAGTAAGAAGCGGAACTTCTTTTCTGTAAGAAAAGGAAACACTCTCCACGCTTACACGGCCGTCTGCTTTCTCCAGCTCCCAAGCATCTGGCGCATCTGGCTCCTGTGCCGGTGTATCAATAAAGTCAAAGAGACGTTTTGCACATGCCAGCGCATTCTCCAGCTCTGTGATAACGCCGGAAATCTCATTAAACGGCTTGGTATACTGATTTGCATAGTTCAGGAAGCTGGTCAGCTGTCCCACAGTCATACCGCCCTTAATTACTGTAAATGCACCAAAAATTCCAACTGCTGTGTAAACAAGACCATTTACAAAGCGTGTGGATGGGTTTGTAATAGAGGAAAAGAAAATCGCTTTGATTCCGCAGACGCGAAGCTCTTCATTTACTTTTCCAAACCTTTCATTAGCTCTCTCCTCATAGGAAAAAGCCTGCACGATCTTCTGATTTCCAACAAGCTCTTCCACAATAGAAGTCATCTCCGCTCTCTTCTCGGACTGCTCCTGAAACATGCGGAAGGTTCTGCCTGCGATAAAGCTTGCCACGAACAGGGAAATCGGAGTGAGCAAAATAACGATCACTGTGATCTTCACACTGATGGAAAGCATAAATCCAATGGTTCCAAAGATGGTCAGCACACCGGTAAACAGCTGGGTAAAGCCCATAAGGAGACCATCTGAAAACTGACTGACATCAGAAACAATACGGCTTAAAATATCTCCTGGCTGATTGGCATCTATATAAGATACCGGCACCTCCTGAAGATGGGCAAACGCCTGGCTTCGCACATCCTGCACCACGCTGTAGGTAACCTGATTGGTAAGAAGGTTCATCACCCACTGGGAAACTGCATTTCCCACAACGATCACAGCCAGAGCTCCAAGCACCTTCAAAAGTCCGGCTGTATTTACATTTCCCGGACCTACGATATTATCTACACCATTACCAATCAGAATGGGTGTATACAGGGTAAATCCAACGGTGACAAGCGCTGTCAGAAGCATAATGATAATTTTTGCTTTGTAAGGGCTGATAAATTTCAGTACCCTCTTCATAGTCTCTTTATTCCTTCCCATCAGCGGTTCACCTCCTGTTCGGAAAGCTGTGACAGGCAGATTTCTCTGTAGACCTCACAGGATTCCATAAGCTCTTTGTGTGTTCCCACACCAGCCAGCTCACCATCATCCAGAACCAGGATCTTATCTGCCTGCTTGATGGAGGTTGCTCTCTGGGAAACGATAAACACAGTCATTCCCTTTGTCTGCTCATGAATGGCATGACGAAGAGCCGCATCTGTGGCAAAGTCAAGGGCAGAAGCACTGTCATCCATGATCAGGATCTCCGGATCTCCCACCAGTGCTCTTGCTATGGTAAGACGCTGGCGCTGTCCGCCGGAAAGATTGGCGCCGCCCTGACTTACCATGGTATTTAAGCCCTCCGGCTTACTTTTTACAAAACCACTTGCCTGCGCAATGGAAAGAGCCCGTTGGATTTCTTCTTCGGAAGCGTCCTCTTTGCCCCATTTCATATTGTCACGGATGGTTCCCTTAAACAGAACTGCCTGTTGTGGTACCATCCCCACCTTTTTACGAAGCTGTGAAAATGGATATTCTTTTACATTATTTCCATCAATTACCACATTACCGGAAGTTACGTCATAGAAGCGTGGGATCAGATTGACCAGAGTGGATTTACCACATCCGGTACCACCAATGATGCCGATGGTCTCACCTGGTTTTGCCGTAAAGGAAATATGGGAAAGCGCCGGCTCCTTGCTGCCTGCATAGGTAAAGCTCACATCTTCAAAGACAACTCTTGCAGCGCCTGCATTTTCTTTCTGAACACTATTGCCCTGATCCGTGAGAGACGGCTGTGTATCCAGCACCTCATTCAGACGCACACCGGAAGCCATAGCCTTTGTCACTGCCACGATCAGGTTTGCAAGAGCGATCAGTGCGATCAGGATCTGGTTCATATAGTTTACAAGGGCAACCACTTCCCCCTGTGTAAGAATACCCACAGACACTTCCTTGCTTCCATACCAGAGGATTCCGATAATGGCAAAGTTCATGATAACCGTAGTGGCAGGATTCAGAAGTGCGGAAATTTTTCCCGCTCTTACCTGCACCTTGGTGTAATCGTCGTTTACTTCTGAAAATTCTTTATATTCTTCCTGCTGTCTTCCAAAAGCCCTTACCACTCTGGCACCCACATGATTCTCTCTGGTGATCAGTGAAATTCGGTCCAGAAATGACTGAGCCTTTTTGTAAATTGGCACTGTTGTACGCATAATTCCGTAAATTACAATGGAGATCACCGGAACCGCAATCAGGAAGATCAGACCAATCTTCACATCAATGGTAAAGGACATGATCACTGCACCCACAACAATAAAAGGAGAACGAAGGAACAGACGAAGTACCATGTTCACACCAGTCTGTGCCTGATTCACGTCATTGGTGATCCTTGTCACAAGGGTAGGAGTTCCAAGCATATCCAGTTCTCTGTAAGAAAGCCTGCTGATATGGGAAAAAAGCTCCTTGCGAAGGGCAGTGCTGAATCCCATGGCTGCCTTTGCAGAGAAATACTGTGCTGTCAGGGAACATGCAAGACCGATCACTCCAAGCAGTACCATGATCACACACTGGTGCCAGATATAGACATTGTCCTGATTCTTAATGCCGATATCCATGATTCTTGCAACAACCAGAGGCACGATCAGCTCAAAGGTGGCCTCCAGCATTTTGAACAAAGGAGCCAGAAAACTTTCTTTCTCATAGCCCTTCAAAAATATAAGCAATCTCTTCATCTTACTTCTTATTCTCCTGGATTCGTCCATATAATCTGGTCATTGCGTTAATTCTATGAATGATCTCATCCGTAAGCTGACCTCTTGTAAGACGCCATTTCCAGTTGTCTCCCAAAGTAGAAGGCGTATTCATTCTCGCTTCATTTCCAAGACAGAGATAATCCTGCAAAGGTACTACGCACACTTCTGCTACTGAGGACTGTGCCGCCCGGATAAGCCCCCATACACATTCATCTGTGTCTTTCTCCTCACAGGCTGTGTACTGGTTCACATAGTCTCTGTTTGACTGGGTAAGGTTTCCAAGCCAGCCCTTCGTAGTCTCATTGTCGTGGGTTCCAGTGTATACAATACAGTTTTTGTCATATCGGAAAGGAAGATATACGCTCTCGCCGCTTTCATCAAAGGCAAACTGAAGCACCTTCATACCCGGATATCCGGATTCTGCCAGAAGCTCCCTGACGCTGTCTGTAAGGAATCCCAGATCCTCTGCGATCACATCCAGATTCTTAATTTTTTCCTCCAGGACCTTGAACAGTTCTATTCCAGGACCTTTTTCCCATTTTCCATTCTCAGCGGTCTCATCTCCATAGGGAACTGACCAGTACTCGTCAAAACCGCGGAAATGATCGATCCGGACCTTGTCGTACAGCTTCATACAGTGAGCCATACGAAGGATCCACCAGTTATAACCTGTTTTCTTATGATATTCCCAATTATAAAGTGGATTTCCCCACAGCTGACCAGTTGCGGAAAAAGCGTCTGGAGGACATCCTGCCACTGCTGCCGGTGTAGCCTCCTCATCAAACTGGAACAGATCCGGGTTCGCCCATGCATCTGCGCCATCAAAAGCCACATAAATAGGAAGATCACCGATGATCTTAATACCTCTGTCATTTGCATATTTCTTCAGCCGGTTCCACTGGCGGTAGAACCAGAACTGCTGAAAGGCATAGAAGCTGATATCCTCCTTCAGCTCCTCTCTTGCCTTAGCAAGCGCCTCCGGCTTACGTGTCTTTAAGTCCTCCGGCCACTGATTCCAGGAAATTCCCTCCAGGCTGTCCTTTACTGCCATATAAAGACAATAATCTGCAAGCCAGAAGCCCTGCTCTTTCTCAAAGGCTTCCATCTCCTCACGGATCAGCTGAAGCTCCTTTTCTTTCCCATCCATTTGGTAAAAACGTCTGTAAGCCTTCCGAAGAAGGGAAAATCTGGAAAGATAAACCTTCTCATAGTCCACATAGCTTTTGCTGCCGCCCCAGTCACATTCTGCACATTCTGCTGCTGTGAGAAGGTCTCTCTGGATCAATTCCTCCAAATCAATGAAATAAGGATTTCCTGCAAATGTGGAAAAAGACTGGTAAGGGGAATCCCCGTATCCGGTAGGTCCAAGTGGCAGGATCTGCCAGTATTTCTGACCCGCTTCTGCAAGCTGATCTACAAAAGCGTAAGCTTCTTTAGAAAAACATCCGATTCCATAGTTGGAAGGGATACTGGATATAGGCAATAAAATACCGCTGGCTCTCATCATATGTTCCTCCTGTCTGGTTCAATAACCATTATCTGCTTATTATACCGCTATCATGCATAATCGGTCAACAGAATAAAACAGCTTCGCAAATTTTATCCTGCTTTCGTTTCTGCTCAAAAAACAGGCACCCGGAAAAATTCCGAATGCCTGTCATTTTCTTCTGCATCACATTTAAGTAATACCAAAAGACTTATATTCTTTTGACTTGATTATTTCTTACTTGTATAACCGAAGAAGAAGTATCCAAGTGGTGTGTAGTACATGCCGTCAATGTCTGGATTGAGCATATATGGCTGTGTATAGAAGTAGATCGGAGCAAGTACGCTGTCCTGTCCAATGAGGATATCCTCAGCTTCGTGGAATGCTTTCATACGCTCTTCCGGATCAGAAGTAGCTTTTGCTGCATCGATAGCTGCATCATAGTCTGGGTTAGAGTACTGAGCGTCGTTGTTACCGCCGTCTGTGTACCACATATCCAGGAATGAGCAAGGATCGTTGTAGTCTGCGATCCAGCCGTTACGGGCGATCTGGAAGTTACCATCTTTTCTGTTCTGAAGGAATACGTTCCAATCCTGGTTGTTCAAGTTAACAGTTACACCAAGCTCTGTCTGCCACATGTTCTGAAGAGCCTCACCGATCTTCTTGTGGTTATCAGCTGTGTTGTACAGATACTCTACAGTCGGGAAGCCTTCGCCGTTCGGATAACCAGCGTCTGCAAGAAGCTGACGGGCCTCTTCGCAGTTAGCCTCATAATCCTCATCGGAAATGCTGTAGTAAGAACCGCCTACTGTACGGAAGTCATCACTACCAGCACCAGCTGCATCATTTACACCGTTCGGTACATATCCGTCAGCCGGAACCTCACCAGCCTGGGAAACGTTCTCTACGATGTAGTTACGGTCGATTACAAGTGAGAACGCTTTACGGATGTTAGGGTCAGAGAAAACTTCGTCCTCTGTGTTGAAGCATACATAGTAGGTTCCAAGATAGTCACCAATCTCAAGCTCGCCAGAAGCAAGGTAGGTCGGGATCTCGTCTACAGGAAGGTTCTCGATGAAATCAAGCTCTCCGTTGTTGTAACCTTTGAGCATTGCGTTGTTGTCATCAAGAAGTGTAAACTTGATAGTATCCGGTCCAAGATTCTCATAGTCATAGTAGTTCTCGTTTTTCTCCATGGAGATGTAAGCATTGTGAGACCACTCTGTCATTTTGTATGGTCCATTGCCAATGTATGTGCTTGGATCAAATGTCCAGTTGTCACTGCTCTCTACCATATCCTGACGAACCGGGAAGGTTGCCGGGAATGCCATGATTTCTTCGAAATACGGGCAGTCATAGGTAAGATCGATCTGAAGAGTCTGATCATCAACTGCTGTAATTCCAAGAGTGCTTGGATCCGCACTTCCGTCAGCAACTGCGTCATATCCTTTTACCATGTCGATCATGTAGCAGTAATCTGCTGCTGTCTCAGGATTTGCTAGACGCTGCCATGCATAAACGAAGTCACCAGCTGTTACAGCCTGTCCATCAGACCATTTGATTCCGTCACGAAGTTTAACAGTGTAAGTAACTGTACCATCTTCGTTCTCGGCCTTTTCCCAGGACTCAGCCTGTCCAGGAGCTGTGACAGCATTTCCTTCACCATCATTTACCCATTTAGCCAGACCTTCGAACATATGGTTGCACATGATAGCTCCATCAACTGCAGAGTTCAGTGCAGGGTCAATTGTCTGTGGTTCAGATGCGATACAAAGGTTCAGGTTGAATCCTTCGTCAGATGCTGTATCCTCGGCGAATACAGGAGTTGCTGCCATGCTTAATACCATAGCTGCAGTCAGTGCCATAGACATAAATTTTCTTCTCATTACATTTCCTCCTTTATGCTTTTTTGCGCCGCATGAGAGATGAGAATCGACGCTTGTATTCATCAGCTCTTCCGTGAAGAAGAACGAAATACCTAAACTTCCTTTATTTGTCCAGCAAATGGCAGGCTGCCCAGTGGCCCGGCTCATGCTCTCTGAACACAGGAGTTACCTGGCTGCACTTTTCAGTGGCATATGGACATCTGGTGTGGAAACGGCATCCGCTTGGCGGATTCATAGGACTTGGCACGTCTCCTTCCAGAATAATACGCTTTCTTGTCCGGCTCAGCTTTGGATCCGGAACCGGAACTGCGGAAAGCAGGGTCTGTGTATATGGATGGATCGGATGTCTGTTCAGCTCATAGCTCTCGCCCAACTCAACAAGAGAGCCAAGATACATAACACCGATTCTGTTGGAAATATGACGGACAACGGAAAGATCATGGGCAATGAACAGATAAGTCAGACCCATCTGCTCCTGCATGTCTTCCAGCATGTTTACCACCTGTGACTGGATAGAAACATCCAATGCGGAAATCGGCTCGTCACAGACGATGAACTCCGGTTTTACTGCAAGGGCGCGGGCAATACCAACACGCTGCTGCTGACCGCCGGAAAACTCATGTGGATAACGGTTTGCATGCTCTGTATTTAATCCAACCTGCGCCAGCAGCTCTTTGATCATGTCAGCGCGGTCTTTCTTACTCGCTGCAAGCTTGTGGATATCAATGGCCTCTCCAATGATCTCACCAACTGTCATTCGAGGATCCAGGGAAGCGGACGGATCCTGGAAAATGATCTGCATTTTTCTTCTGTAGGGAAGCATTTTGGCAGCTTTGGCTTTTCCAAGAGGTTTGCCGTCTTTATCCAGAGGATTGTCGTAAATGGTTTCGCCATCATAAATAATCTTTCCTCCGGTTGGCTCATAAAGGCGAAGAATCGTTCTTCCCAGTGTGGTCTTTCCACATCCGGACTCTCCTACAAGACCGAGTGTTTCACCTTTTTTGATATAAAGGGAAACATCCTGTACAGCCTGTACCCCCGGACCTTTTATGCCGTTTACCGGAAAATATTTTCGTAAATTCTCAATTTCAAGAAGCTTCTTTTCTTCTGCCATTTATTTCTCCTCCTTGTTCATAAGCTCCTGAACCCGAAGCCAGCAGGCGGAACGATGTTTCTCGCCCACTTCCACGTAAGGAGGCATTTTCTTCAGACAGATCTTCATGCAATGCTCACAACGTGGAGCAAACGGACATCCTTCCGGCGGATTCAGCATATCAACCGGGGTTCCCTCGATTGGGATCAGTCTTTCATAGCTCTCGGCATCAACACGGGGCATGGAACGAAGAAGACCCTTTGTATATGGATGTGCAGGCTCGTAGAAAATGTCATCTACAGGTCCCTGCTCCACAATTTTACCTGCATACATAACGGATACCTTGTCACAGATATCTGCCACAACACCAAGGTTGTGTGTGATGAAAATGATTCCCATTCCGGTCTTTTTCTGAAGATCCTTCATCAAGTCAAGGATCTGTGCCTGAATGGTAACATCAAGGGCTGTGGTCGGCTCATCTGCGATCAGAAGCTGCGGATGGCAGATCAGTCCCATAGCGATCATGACACGCTGTCGCATACCGCCGGAAAACTCGTGTGGATACTGCTTCATACGCTTCTCCACATTATTGATTCCAACCAGTTCCATCATTTCCATGGCACGTTTCTGGGCTTCTTCTTTGCTGATTTTCTTATCATGGGCACGAAGAGCTTCCACAAGCTGATTTCCGATGGTGTAAACCGGATTCAGACAGGTCATGGGATTCTGGAAAATCATAGCTACTTTGTTTCCGCGGAACGCAGTCATCTCTTCCTTGGAAAAAGAAAGGACATCTTTTCCCTCGAAGGTAATGGAGCCTCCGATAACTTTACCTGGGGACTGAAGAAGCCCCATAATAGAATATGCCTCCTGGCTCTTTCCAGAACCAGATTCTCCAACAACTCCCATAACTTCGCCATAATCAAGGTCATAGGAGATACCGCCAACGGCTTTTACCTCGCCGGCCGGGGTAAAGAAGGAGACTTTCAGGTCTTTTACTTCCAGCAATTTATTTTTCTGTTCAGACATTGTTCTCCTCCTCTCTTATTTCTTCAGCTTCGGATCAAGAGCATCGCGAAGTCCATCGCCAAACAGGTTGAATGCAAGGATCATAATGCTCAGGATCACGGAAGGTACGATCAGTCTGTAAGTATAAGTGTACATACCGCTAAGTGCGTCTGTTGCCATGGATCCAAGGCTTGGAAGAGGTGCAGAAACACCAACTCCAAGGTAGGATAAGAAGGATTCCAGGAAAATTGCAGACGGTATCTGCAGGCAGGTAGTAACAACGATCTGTCCGATACAGTTTGGAAGCAGATGACGGCGGATGATTCTGCCGCCAGATGCACCAAGTGCTCTTGCTGCGGTTACATATTCCTGCTGTTTCAGCTGAAGTACCTGGCCACGGATAATACGACTCATGGTAACCCAGTATAACAGACCAAATGCAATAAACATGGAGATCAGGTTCGGTCCAAGTACATTGACAAAGGATTTCATAGGACTGGTTCCTGATGAATTCACATAGTCAGTAAGGATTGGTTTCAGTGCAGTTGCGATCAAAAGGACAACCAGCATCTCCGGAACTGCATAAATAAGTTCAACAATACGCTGCATCACTGCGTCCACCTTGCCGCCACAGTAACCGGAAATAGCACCATAAAGGGCGCCGATCACCAGTACCAGGATAGCTGCGAATACGCCGACAGACATGGAAACACGGGCACCATACATAACACGGACCAGAATATCACGGCCATACATGTCAGTACCAAATACATGAGGGAATACTTTTTCCCCATTTGCCTTGCGCTCAAGCTCTGCCTGGGAATAACCGAAAATATGCTTCTTGATTCCAAGCTCCTTGCGGATGGAATCCTCATCTACGCTCTGCTCCTCAGAAGAATCTTCTGAAGGTTTTGCAGCGACTTTTGCTTTTGCACGGATAACTGCTTCATCTTTCTTTGTAAATTTCTCGCCCTTTTTCTCAGCTTCTGCTTTCGCCTGGGCGATCATTTCATCTACATCCACTACATCGGACTGGGTTCTGGAAGCGATCTCGTCGTTCACACGCTGAGTGTCCTCCAGTGTGTAGTGATAGGGATAAAGGTTCTCAGCACCTTTGTTAAACTCGTCATAACCATATGGGATCAGAAGCGGGCCCACAAAGGCAAATAAAAACAGGAATACGATCACACCAAGTGCAACCATAGCCACCACATTTTTCTTTAATCTTCTCCAGGCATCTTTCCAGTAGGAAACGCTCTGGCGGTCCTGAATAAAATCATCCTTCTCCTGTCTGGACGCAGATGCAAAATCATCCGGACTTAAATCCTGAAGGAGGTTCTCAATATCCGGCTGAAGACTCACCGGACATTTCTTAATCTTCTTATCTTCTGCCACGATCATTCTCCTCCTTTCGCAAGGCTGATTCTCGGGTCAGCAACCTTATAAAGGAGGTCTACAACCAGGTTCATCAGAATAATAAATGCTGCCAGGAAAATGGTAGTTCCCATAATAACCGGATAATCACGGTTCTGGATGGACTGTACGAAGTAACGTCCAAGTCCTGGAATTGAGAATACGCTCTCTACAACAAAACCACCACAAAGAGTAAAGGCCACCTGCGGTCCTAAGTATGTAATAACCGGAATCAGTGCATTTCTAAGAGCATGCTTGAAAATAATCTTTTTGTTCTTCAGACCTTTGGCGCGGGCTGTCTTAATGTACTCCTGGCTTAAGGAATCCAGCATGGCAGAACGTGTCTGACGTGCTGTATAGCACATTGGGTAAAAGCCCAGGGCAAAGCATGGCAGTACATAGGCGCGCCATCCCTGCGACGGATCAAAAATAGACGGAAACAGATTCAGTGCATTGTTTCCAGTCAGGGTTACCAGAAGAACAGATGCCACAACGAAGCTTGGCATGGAGATTCCAAGTGTACAGATCACACGAAGAATGCTGTCTGTCAGCTTGCCTCTCTTAAATGCGGCAAGACAGCCAAGAGGTACACCCACCAGAATCGCCCATGCAAGTGCAAGTGCACCTACCTTGGCAGATACCGGGAACATATCCACGATAATGTCAAGAACTGCACGGTTCTTCTGCATCTTAAGTGATACACCGAAGTCACCGTGAAGAATATTTTTCAGATACATAAACAACTGTACATAGACCGGCTTATCCAGTCCATATTTGGCATTCAGCGCAGCCAGTGTGGTCTCAGAAGGTGTTTTTTCACTGAGCCATGGGCTTCCAGGTACAGCATTCATCAGCAGGAAGGTAAGACAGGCTACCAGAAAGATAGTCAGAATCGCCATTCCAAGTCTTTTTGCAAAATACTTTCCCATTTTTCCTCCTTATTTTTTCCGGTCGAAAACATTTATTTCGGTTTCCTTTATGAGCGATGCCGTCAAAAACGCCACACCCATATCAGACTGATTTCTGACCAGAGTTCATTTTTATAATATATGAAAAAAATTATAGCATTTCAATTCGCTTTATTCAAGTAACATTTTAAACTTTAGAACGGTGACGGTGCAATTTTTTAAGCTTGTACTATTTTTCAGTGCTATTATGGTATATTTTTTGTGTATTTTATACAAAGACATTTGTTTGTTTCACAAGCGCAGATTGTTTATCATAACTCTACAGCATGTTTAAAAAAAACTTTTGAGCCTGTTTTAAAAATCATTCCTGTAATCTGTACAGGACCAATCTATTTTCCAATTCAAAAAAGAAGGATACCAGCTTGGCATCCTTCTCTCTCAATTCTTACCAGTTCCCCTTTTGCTTCATCCGGCTCCGTATCTTTGCCGCAGCTCATAAGAAAAGCCACACCCAGAAGAACCAGCAGCAGAATCCAGCCTTTTTTTCTCATATAGTTCTCCATTTCACACTGTATTTCTGTGAGTATGTGCAAAATAGAGCATATTATGCATAATGGACGTGTTTTCTCAAAAACCCTTTTTCTTTATATAGAAGGCAATGTCATGATAAACCCGCTTCCGGTCTGTCTCATTCAGAATTTCGTGGCGCATTCCCGGATACAGCTTGCCTTTCACGTCTACATAACCGGCGCGCCGCATATCCTGCACTGCTTTTGCAAAATGACGCACGTTGATCATACAGGGATCATCAGAACCACTGACAAAAAGCACGGGCATTTTCGGTCTGGTGCAGTGCCAGTGCTTTACGTCGTAAGCACGCTTCATCAGCTCAAAAAGTGCCAGATAGCCATCATCTGTAAACGTAAAGCCACAAAGTTCAGAATCGGAGTATTCCTGAGCTGCTGCCTTATTGGCACAGATCCAGGAAGTACAGTTTTTGTCCTTGCGGAAGCGCATCACATTTCCGGCAAAGGAAAGGGTTTCGATAACTTTACTCTTGTGAGCTGGTCCAAACACAGCACTTTCCATATGGGCAATTGCTTCTCCAAGAGATCTTGCCCCATTCTTGCTTGGAGAACCACAAACGATCAGCATGTCCATGCAGTCATCATGATCTCTTGCAAAAGCGCGCACGGCCAGCGAACCCATACTATGCCCGAATAAGATCAATGGCAGATCCGGAAGCTGCTGGTGCATTTCCCGGTTCACCACCTCAATATCCTTGAGGATCGCATCCGCGCCGCCGCCATACATATATCCCAGGTCATCCAGCGCCCGCACACTTTTCCCATGGCCACGGTGATCGTGGATCACGCATACATAGCCTTTTTTAGCCATGTATTCCATAAAGGGAAGATAGCGCTCCTTGTATTCGCTCATCCCATGAACAAGCTGCAGGATTCCTTTGTACGGTGTCTCATCCGGAACCACTGCCAGAACGGAAATATCAAGTCCATCCGCCTCTGATTCTATATAAGCTTCATACTTTGCACCCATAGTTTTTCCGCCTTTCTTCTTTTTTTATTATCTTAACATAAATAACCGGTATCCGTAAAGTTACTGGTTACTTTGAACGGAGTGAGCAGTAACACTCTGTAAATACTTTGACACTCTCCCAAGAGTATACTATAATAAAAAAGATGTCACAAAGATTTATATGTGAAATTTTTACAGACGGTCAATTTATGAAATTATAATATCATAGACATCGCCAGAGCATGTTTGAAAAAGACTTTCTGCAAGATGTGCGTCACGATTTGTGAGAGATTTTTTCCGGATGAGGGCGCCGTAGCCGGGCTAAGGCAACCGAATTCGGGCGAAATATACCGCAAAGTGGGGCGTGCAGATTGCGGGAATGATTTTTCAAACACGCTCTAAACTTAACAAGGAGGAAACATGGAAGAAAAACAACTAAATATGCCAGATGAACACCCTGTTCCGAAGAAAAAAAGGAAAGAAAAGGCCGGACGCATTCTGCTTCTGCTTATTCTTATCCTTATCGTCGGTGCCGCCATTGGCTACTATTTCTACGAACGCAGACAGCCAGCCAAAGAATTGGATAAATATCTTACCGGCATCCAGAGCCTTGATTTCGACACAATGGAAAGTATGCTCCAGAGCGCCGATCTTTCCGCTCTTGACAATGCAGATGTGCGAAACGCCACCTACGAAAGCTTCTTCAAATCCATCAATGCCAAAATGACCTGGAAGATCACAAAGACACGTTTCAGTTTTCAAGACGGCACTGCTGAAGTCACTGCGCGGATCCGCTATGTAGACGGATCTGATATCTACCGTGAAACTGTAACCGAATTCCTTCGTCAGATTGTTTCCAGCGCCTTTTCCGGCGAGAGTCTTACGGAACAGGAAACCCAGGACAAGCTTGCTTCTATTTTAATGGAAAAAGCCTCCAGCCTGGAAGACAAATTCAGTGAAACAGACATTGTTTATCCTATGATCAAAGTAAACGGCCAATGGAAGGTTACAGCTCTTGATGATGAAACAGTAAAGATCATGTCCGCCAATTTCAAAAGTGTAGAGGATGAGATCAGCCAGGCTCTGGCGGATTCCGACTCCACAGCAGAGGGAACCGATGGTCCAGCTGATTCTGTGGTCCAGACGCCTGCCACATCTGATGGAACCATTGATCTTTCCAACCAGCGTTTCTCTATCCACTATACCAGAAATGTAGTTTCCACAGACTTTGGCGGTGAGCCCTGCCTTCTCGTCTACTATGACTACACAAATAACGGAGAAAGTTCTTCCAGTGCTATGGTAGATGTAAATCTTACCGCTTATCAGAATGATGCGGCTCTTGAAGCAGCTATTCCGGCAAACAGTGATGAGGCTGTTGATGCATTTATGAAAGAAATCCAGCCAGGAGAAACAGTAAATGTATGTCAGGCTTTTTCCCTTAATGATATGAGCCCGGTTACCTTGCATGCTTCAGACGCATTTGGTCTGGATACTGGAATTACAGCAGCACAGACATTAAATCTCCAGTAAAAGAAGCAACCAGCACATCACCATATGGGAAGCACAATGAAATCTTTTATACGCGAAAGTTCCGTTTAAGGCTTTCGCGTATTTTTATGTCTCTCTTTGCAGTTTCAGACAGTCCCCCTGTTTTTTGCTGCTAAAATTCCATCTTTTACCACATTTTATACAGGCTTTTTCGTATAATTTCCACGATAAAAAGAAACACTATAGTTACGAAAGGATGGTGACTTATGGAAAATAAATTTTTAAATTGTTTCTGTCTGACTCTTACAATAATCGGCGCTGTCAACTGGGGACTGATCGGGTTCTTCAACTTTAACCTGGTAGCTCTCATCTTTGGCAGTATGAGCTGGATTTCCAGAATCATCTACGCACTGGTCGGACTTTCGGGTCTGTATCTGCTCAGTTTCTATGGAACGCTCTGCTCCAATGAAAATAATGCGTCATAAGTTAAAAAAGCCAGGAAACTTAATTCCTGGCTTTTAAAGAGCGATAGACGGGGCTCGAACCCGCGGTCTCGACCTTGGCAAGGTCGCGCGTTACCAACTACGCCACTATCGCACAAGCGGGTGATGGGAATCGAACCCACGTATCCAGCTTGGAAGGCTGGTGTTCTACCATTGAACTACACCCGCACATCATATTCCGATGTGTTTACCTGACATTTGTCAGAAGAGCGATAGACGGGGCTCGAACCCGCGGTCTCGACCTTGGCAAGGTCGCGCGTTACCAACTACGCCACTATCGCACAAGCGGGTGATGGGAATCGAACCCACGTATCCAGCTTGGAAGGCTGGTGTTCTACCATTGAACTACACCCGCACATCATATTCAGATGTGTTTACCTGACATTTGTCAGAAGAGCGATAGACGGGGCTCGAACCCGCGGTCTCGACCTTGGCAAGGTCGCGCGTTACCAACTACGCCACTATCGCATAAGCGGGTGATGGGAATCGAACCCACGTATCCAGCTTGGAAGGCTGGTGTTCTACCATTGAACTACACCCGCACATTTGTGCTTGTCCGTCACAACGAAGATTAGTATATCTGATGTTGGAATATTTGTCAACAACTTTTTTGAAATTTTTTAATTTTTTCTTTTGTTTCTAAGATTGATGCAATATTGCTTGTCTGTTAGAGCATGTTTGAAAAAGGCTTTCTGCAAGATGTACGTCACAATTTGTGGGAGATTTTGCCCGGATGAAAGAGCCATAGCGGGCTACGACAACTGAATTCGGGCGAAATATACCGCAAAGTGGGGCGTGCAGATTGGGGAATGATTTTTCAAACATGCTCTGGAGCAGTCAACAGTTACACGGTTCACCATATTCAAAGCGATGCATGTTACCAGATTCACACTACGACTTTCTGTTTTTCCAGAAATGATATTTTCTAAAACACCACCGTGCCTGCTCTGTTAACTGCCATTTTCACTTTATTCCGTTAATTTTCCCAATCCCAGACATTGGAAGCTTCCACATGTGTACGCGGTTTCTTGATCACCAGCTCTGGACTCTTCGCACTTACCTTGGAGTTTGCAGGAATCGATTCTGTGATAAATGTGTTTCCGCCGATGATCGTATTCTCCCCAATCACAGTTTCTCCACCAAGTACAGAAGAATTGGAATAAATGGTTACATTATCTTCAATAGTAGGATGACGCTTCACACCAGAAAGCTGCTGTCCTTTTCTTGTAGAAAGCGCGCCAAGGGTAACTCCCTGATACAGCTTCACATTATTCCCAATAGTAGTCGTTTCACCGATTACTACGCCAGTGCCATGGTCAATAAAGAAATATTCCCCAATCGTAGCACCTGGGTTAATATCGATTCCTGTGTGGTCATGAGCATACTCTGTCATAATCCTTGGAATAAACGGAACCTCCTCCAGATAAAGGATGTGTGCCAGACGATACACATAAATTGCCAGAAATCCCGGATAGGAGAAAATAATCTCCTCTTTACTCTTCGCAGCCGGGTCACCATCAAAACCAGCCTGCACATCTTTCAGCAGCATCTCCTGCACTTCCGGAAGCTGCTCAAAAAATCTGGAGGTTATCTGTGCTGCCTTGCCGCATGCACTGGTCATATCATCGCCAACATACAGAAAAGCCGTCTCAATCTGCGCCTGCATACGGTCAAACAGGTCATTGAGCAGATATCCGGTATAATGTTCCGGAAAAACAGCTGCTCCCGAATCAATATCGAAATATCCCGGAAAAATAACTGATCTCATTTCTTTCACAATATTAATAATCGCTGCACGGACTGGCAGATGTCTTCCGCTCTTTGTCAGAAACAGCTCTTCCTTACGGTAATTGGCAGTCAGACGTTCTACTGCATTCTCTATGGATGTCTTTTTGTCACTCATAACTGGTCTCCTCGTATTTTGCTTTCCTTTCATATTATTACACTATTCTTTTTACGTCAATAAAAAAAAGATTGACCTTTATCCAATCCCCCGATATAATGGAGAATGTCATGGAGATGTACCCAAGTGGCTGAAGGGTCCGCACTCGAAATGCGGTAGGCCGGGTAACCGGTGCGAGGGTTCAAATCCCTCCATCTCCGTTTCATAATTGTTTTCGTGCAAATTTTATTAATTTTGCCTTGACAACTGTTCCTTTTGTATGTATAATTGCAACAGAAACAAAACATAGGGGATTGGTCAAATGGTATGATAGGGGTCTCCAAAACCTTTGGTGGGAGTTCGATTCTCTCATCCCCTGCTCTTAAGCGTCAGAAATCTTGTAATTCAAGGTTTCCGGCGTTTTTTTATCGCAGCATCAGAGCTTGTTTAAAAAAAGTTCTAAAACATATCTGAAATAAAGACATTCTTCTACTATCCGTCTTCTGCAGACTTCGCAATACAAAATAAGGAATATGAAACAGCAAACCATTCCATGCTGTCTCATATTCCTTTATTATTCATTCAGAACCACCTTGTTTTATTTCTTCAACAACATCACATGCTCTGGTGGAAAATACAGATACTTTGGGATATTGTCCTTTGCAGTTTCCTGGAAATTCTTTTTCTGGCACATCCACCACAAAGTGCCGCTTTCTGCAGCCCCTTTATTACGAAACAGATACTGATGCTCAAAAGTATTTTCAATATACTCCTCAACCTGCACTTCCATGGTATTCTCACCAGCCTTAGTTGCCGGCCTCATCCAATGTCCCCGGATTCCAACATGGGTAATATCCTCTGTCACTTCCTGTTCTGAACGAAGCATAAGCTCCCAATCCAATGCATAAACCTCATGGCTGCCCATCTTCTGCACTGCAGAAAAATTCTTACATCCAGTCAGCCTTGCAGCCTCCAGATACTGAGGATTTTCGAAAATATCCCTGGTCTCACCAGTAAGAATATCTTTTCCATTATTCAACAGGGTCAGCTGACTGCAGAACTTATAGGCCTCATCCCTACTGTGAGTTACCATAATCATATCGCCTTTGTAATCTTTCAAAAAATTCTGCATATCACGCTGCAAAATATCCTTCAGATACCCATCCAGCGCAGAAAAAGGTTCATCCAGAAGAATCACCTCCGGCTCTCCGATCATCATACGCGCAAGAGCCACCCGCTGCTGCTGACCGCCAGAAAGCTGCGACGGAAAATGCTTTTCCAGTCCCTCCAAATGATATCTTTTTATGTAATCTGCAACCTTCTGTGAAAGCTTGCTTTTTTCCCCTCGATACCCGCAGGCAATATTCTTTTCCACAGTCATAGTTGGGAAAAGGGCATAATTCTGAAACAGGTATCCAACTCTTCTCTCCTGAGGCTTTAAATTAATTTTTTCCTCAGAATCAAAAACAGTCTTCCCGTTAATAATGATTCTTCCGGAATCCGGAGTTTCAATTCCGGCAATACTGCGAAGAGTCATACTCTTTCCGCTTCCGGAAGCGCCCAGGATCCCTATAGGTCCATCCTGCCCCTTCAGTCTTACATCCAGGGAAAAACCTTTAAAATTTTTCTGAATATCAAGTTCAATCGCCATTATATCCACCTTCTGGTCTGCATTCCTCTGCCGGAAGCAATATTAATTGCTGCAACCACCAGAAATGAGATCAATATGATCACTACGACCCAGAAACCTGCCATATCATAATTTCCAGCTGCAGTCTCTGATGCAATTGCAACAGAAACCGTCCTTGTCTTTCCAAGGATATTGCCGGCAAGCATGGAGGTTGCTCCATATTCTCCAATGGCACGGGCAAAAGCCAGTACAGTACCGGAAGCAATTCCAGGTCCTGCTGCAGGTATAATTACCTTCCAGAATATCCGGCTTTCACTCATTCCCAGAGTTCTTCCTGCATAGATCAGATTCACATCCACCTGCTCAAAGGCCGCCCTGGCATTTCGATACATCAGTGGAAACGCGATCACAGAAGCTGCGATCACACATCCGGTCCATGTCTGAACTACTTTAATATCAAAATTGTCCAGCAGAAAACTTCCAAAAGGCCTTTTCAGGCTAAAAAGCAAAAGCAGGCAGAATCCAGCTACTGTAGGAGGCAGAACAAGAGGCATTGTCAGAATCCCATCCAGCACTGCCCTTGCTCCCGGTTTCAGTTTCATGATCTTCCTTGCACAGAATACACCCAGAAAAAAAGCAAATATAGTTGCTGCCACACCGGTTTTCAAAGAAATCCACAAAGGACTCCAGTTTATTTCACTGAGAAATTCTACCATATTATTATCCTTTATTCTGCAGTGTCTTCAGATGCTTCCTCTGTCGGCTCTGCGGTCTCTTCAGCGGCTGCCATGTCATCCGTTTTCTCGTCATTTACATAAGCTGCAAATCCATATTTCTCAAATACTTCAAGAGCTTCATCAGACTGAAGGTACTCAAGAAATGCTTCTGCTGCTGCTTTATCATCATCACTTGCTTCTTTATCTTCTACCATTCCGGCAGGGTAAAGTACAGGTGTTTTAAGGCTTTCCTCCGGTGCCTCTGCAATAACCTCAACAGAATCTGCCACAGAAGCCGCATCCGTAGCATATACGATACCAACCTCATTGCTGCCCTCACTTACAGATGCAAGTACATCGGTAACGTTCTTACCTTCGTTGATCTCCATCTTGTTTACTTCATCTGTAATTCCGAGATTATCAAAAATCTCGCGGGAATACTGTCCAACCGGAACATCCTCTCCGGCAAGGGCAAGGTTTGCAGCATCTGTGATGTTCTCAAATCCGGTTACCTTGGTCTCCCCATCCTTTGGTTTAATGAGAACAACTTTATTCTCGAGAAGATTCACTACAGAATCCTTGTCAGCAAGTCCCTCGTCAACCAATGCATCCATCTGTTTCGTAGCTGCTGAGAAGAAAATATCGCAGCGGGCGCCTTCCTCAATCTGAGTCTGCAAAGTTCCTGAACTGTCCGCATTATAAAGAATCTCAACATCCGGATAAGTCTCATTAAAATTCTTCTGAATTTCTTCCATAGCATTATTCAGGCTGGCTGCAATAAATGCATAAACCTCACCTTTCAGTTCCGGAGTCTCTGCTTCAGCAGATACGAAAGTAGTTCCAAACATCATAGTTCCCATAACACCAGCCATAAGTGCTGCAAAAACTCTTTTTTTCATTTCTCGCCCTCCGTTTTTGTTATGTTTTGTTGTGTTTTGTTTAGTTTTATTCATTATACTTAATTTTATTTAACATGTCAATTTGAACCTGCATTGTTTGTACAATTTTTATTAGTTCGCACAAATTTTTTTATTTTTCATTTTTTCTCCAACGAAACAGCCCTTGTTATTTTCTTTCCAACATGCTATGATATTTAAATACTACCAATAATAAATACAAAAGGCAGCTGCTTCTCAGCTATGGAACACGTTCATACTCCTGTCTAATCTCCTACTTGCTCATATGTTCCGATCTGTCTGATATCCATCCATTCAGCATATAGACATAATAAATACACGGCTGTCTTTCAGGAGTTTTGTAGTAAATAGTGAAAAGAGGATTTAACTATGAAATTAAGTGCACGCAATCAGTTAAAGGGAAAAGTTATCAATATCAATAAGGGAGCCGTAAACTCCATCGTCACAATTGATATCGGAGGAGGCAACATTATCACAGCTACTATTTCCTGTGCAGCCGTAGAAGAACTTGGACTTGAAGTTGGCTCTGACGCTTACGCAGTCATTAAAGCAACCAACGTTATGGTGGGAATTGATGAATAAACTTTATACTGCTCAGGAAATTGCAGACAAGCTTCAAATTAAAAAGACCACTGTTTATGAATTGATCAAACGTGGAGAATTATATTCTTCCAAAGTAGGAAAGCAGCTTCGCATCAGCGAGCAGCAGCTGAAACAATACCTGGAGCGTTCCGGTTCCGGCAATAACATGCCAGATCAGAAAGCCGCTTCTTCCAGTACCCCTGACGGAAATCTGCAGATTCCGGAACTTCCTCCGGAAAGTTCCCTTTTGAAGCGGGATTATCTTCTCCACTCCAGCGGACTGATCCTTTGCGGACAGTTTTCCCCGGCTCTCGAACTTCTGGTCAGCCAGATGTCCATTCACCCTCAGGGGATCCCAGTCCTTCAATCCTTTATGAACAGCTACAACGGCCTGTATTCTCTTTATTTCAAAAAGGCTCACATAGCATGTGCAAGTCTGGATCTGGAACATATCCGCAGTCTTGTCCCAGGTGTACAGCTTTCTCTTTTATGCCTTTATGAGTATTCCATAGGGCTTTATGTTCCTTCTGGAAACCCTTTGAAGCTTTCAGGTCTGATGGATTTCGCCTGTAAAGACATAAAGATTGCCAATCGGGAAAAAGGAAGTACACCACGGATTTACCTGGACCAGTTTCTTTTCTCAGAAAAAATTTCGCCAGCCAGCATATCTGGTTACCATACTGAACTGGTATCCGATATTTCCACTGCCGCAGCTATTGCTACGCACAAGGCAGATTCAGCTCTTGGAGAAGAATACGCAGCACACCAGTCCGGACTTCTGGATTTTATTCCGCTTCAGACACTTCCTATGTATCTGGTCATGGAAACGGAAGCCCTTTCCCAGCCTGGATTCTCTGCTCTTCTTGAAATTGTACGGTCTGAAGATTTCCGAACTATTCTTCAGGGACAGACCGGATATGATGTGACACGGACCGGAGAACTGCTTTCTCTTTAAAATACCCATGGATAATAAAAATGCTTTCAATTTATTTACGCAGCTTCTGAACTGCTGTTTGAATAAATTAAAAGCATTTTTTCTTAGAGCACATTTGAAAAAGCCTTTTTCAAACACGCTCCAGATAAGTCATTCGGTTAACAAAAAACTCTATTTGAAAAATAATTGTCAGGCATTCCCCGCCTATTTTCCGGAAACAATATTCTGCATCCATACACCTTTCTTAACCAGTACAAAACCCACAATACATTTCAAAATATCTCCCACCTGTACCATGGCAAAAACAGCCAACACGTGTAAACCTGTGAAACGACTGAGACAATACGCAATGGGTACACTGACACACCACACAAATACACTGTCAAATAAAAATGTAATGATCGTTTTTCCACCGGAACGCAAGGTAAAATATGAAGCATGCAGGAATGCATTCTGAGGCATAAAAATTGCCATGATCATAATAAAGTATTTCGCCAGTTCCTGCGCATCCAGATTGGTGTTATACAGCTTTGGGAAAAATGGTGCGACAATCAGCATGACTAATGCCACTCCAGTACAGCACATAACAGAAAATGCAATCATCTTATTATCTGTATCTCGGGCCTTCTTCATATCTCCCGCGCCTAACAGCTGTCCAACTACAATGGCAACTGAATCTCCCAAAGCGATGAATACAACATTAAAAACATTATTAATGGTATTTGCAATATTCTGTGCAGCTACTACGTTTAATCCCCGAATAGAATAGCACTGGGTAAGAATTGCCATTCCGGCTGCCCAGAGAGTCTCATTAAGCAGCAGCGGAGTTCCTTTGATCAAAATCTTCTTTGTTAAATTAGCTGGTACCTTCAAAGTACTGTAAAGACCTTTGGCAAAAGGCATTTTTTCTGTGTGGGTATGTGACCAGACAATTATAATTGCAGCCTCCACATAGCGTGAAAGAACAGTCGCAATAGCAGCTCCTCGTACCCCCAGCTCTGGAAAACCAAATTTACCATAAATAAGAAGATAGTTGAATACAAGATTCACAAGTACTGCAGTAACCCCCGCCTTCATAGGCTGAACAGTCTCTCCACATTCGCGAAGAGTACTGGAATATGCCTGGCTGATCATAAATGGCGGTAATCCAATAAACATGATCCACAGATACTGCATTCCATATCTGCTCGTAGCCTCCAGTGCAGCCGCACTTCCTTCGCCTTTCAGATACATGCCAATCAGGTTTTCTCCTGACCACATTAAAATCAGTATTGTTATAACTGTAAGCGCAATTACCAGCCATAATTTGTAGCGAAATGTCTGGCGTACACCTTCATGATCCTTCTGGCCTGCGTACTGAGCTGTAAAAATTCCAGCACCGGACACGCCTCCAAACAGACAAAGATTGTATACAAAAAGAAGCTGATTTACAATGGCTGCCCCTGACATCTGCTCTGTGCCAATCCTTCCGATCATAATATTGTCCAGAAGGCTGACAAAATTAGTGATACCATTCTGTATCATAATGGGTATTGCAATTGCAAGTACCATTTTGTAAAAGGCCTTATCTCCCAGAAATTTCTTCCGGAATCCAGCCTTAGTTACTGTGTTTTCCATTTATCAATTTCCCCCTTCATTTCCAAACTGTAAAACAGAATATTTGTTCTGTGATTACAGCGTGGTAGATACTAAGTTACTACATATTGGGAAATAATGCAATAGGTAAATGTAAACAAATGAGAAAATTTTGCAATAGGAACCTACACACAAAAAAAACGATAACCAACCGGCTACCGTTTCCGTTCTGTACCTTCAAAACTACATACATGTTACATCCTAATGGAATCATTTTACCTTTGCGTGAGTCCGGCAGCCACTTTACAGCCGCCTTTCTCATTTCTTGGTCAAGCCCTCACCCTATTAGTAACAGTCAGCTCCATGCATTACTGCACTTCCACCCCTGCCCTATCTACCTCGTCGTCTTCAAGGGGGTTTACTTCTTTCGAATGGGACATCTCATCTTGAG